>SUTR01000067.1 GCA_015062825.1 Methanosphaera stadtmanae | reverse complement strand
GTCTATGATTAGTTCTATTTTTGGAGTGTTGTTTGCTATTGTGTTTCTTTCTTTGTTTAGGTTTACTGATTCATCACTATAAGTACTGTTTGCTTTTAGGTAGTTGTCTTTGATGGTGTTGTTTGTTCCGTTACCTGTAATTGTGTATGTTTGGTTGTTTGTTATGTTATTGTTTCGTATTATTGAATTTTTACCAGTTACTTCTATATTGCTTGCGGTGTTGTTGATTGCTAGGCTATCATCTCCTATTCTGAATCTGCTGTTGTTGTAGAATGTATTGTTTACTAGTATGCATCCTGTGATTCCTGTAAATCCTGTTCCAGTGTATAGTTTGTTGTTGAATATTTTGTGGTTACTGTTGTTTACTAGGCTTGTTGCATTGTCATCTATACCTTGTCCTGTTATTCCACTTCCCCATTGGCCTGTTATTCCAGTACCTACATAATGGATGGTATTGCCGTCTACTGTATTATTGTTACCTGATAGTACTATTGCCCAACATATTCCAAGTGCTGTTTCAGGTCCTCTGATTGTGTTGTTAAGTATTTGGTTGTTACAGTTTGCTGTTGTTCCACTTGGTACGTTTACATTGTATGTTGTAAGATACACTAGGTTTCCTACATTTCCATCTGCTTCAACTGTAGAGTTAACAAGTGTTGAGTTGTCTGCCCAGTTAAATACGAATGTACTGCTTCCACCGTTGTCTTTTGTGTAGAAGTAGCTGTTTTTAACTAGTATATTTGTTGAATTATGTCCAATACTAGTTTGTCCTACACCCCAACCAATAGCTTTAGAGACTACGACATTTGATATATTATCAAATACTATGTTATTTGCATTTCTTACATAGAATTGGGTGTTGTATGTATAGAGTCCTGTGATATTGGATCCTGAAGCTCCATTGTTGTATGTTATGCTGCTGAAGTTTTCTATTCTACCATCATTAGTAGATGTTATAATATTTACAGGTTTGTTTATTACTAAGCTTGAAAGTCCTGGTATTCCACTAATGGTTCCTTGGAAGTCAAGTGTGTCGCCTTCTTGTATTTTGTCATTTAGTGTGTTTCCATTGATTGTATCAAAGTATAATGGTGCAGTTGCATTTGTTATTACATGGTATGTGTTGTCATATGTATAATCTTCTGGTAGGTTATCAATGTATAGTTCTCTGTTGTTTGTTATGTTTCCAGATGTGTTGGTGTTGTCTATGATGAGTAATCCATAATTTGTTATCCAAGTATCTTCATCATCTACTATGATATTGCTGTTTTTAATATTTAATATTCCATAGTTTACATTATCTGTACTTGTAATGTTACAGTTATCTAATGTAATATTTCCATCAAAGTAATATGATTTATCAAGTGTTGTGTCAGTTATTGTGTAGTTTCCATTTATTGATTGGATATATGGAAGTATTTTTGTAATGTTGTTTGTTACTATTTCACCAAGACCTGCTATTTGTCCATTTTCAGTAAAGATGACATCATCCTCAATAACAAGTCTGCCATTGTTGGTTATTGTTTTATCAACTGTCACATTCCTTAATGTGAAATTACCACTGACGGTGATGTCTTTATCAACTGTGATATCTTTAAGAATACCTCCTTGAAATGTATCCATGGAGGGGTAAAGTATGTTTGTATTGTTTGTAAGGAGTGTTCCAGTTGAAGTCAGGTTAACATTTGGATCAATAACAGTATCATCATCAATAACTAATATTCCTTTATTGTTTATATTTGCTAGTACTGTTGAATTTATTAAGGTCAAAGCACCATTGGCAGCTATATCTGTATTATTGAATAGTGTCACTTGATTTAGTATTAAAGTTGTTAAAGCATAATTAGCCATTGTACCAGTTCCACCGATACTTATAGGTGTATTTATATTTGCATAGTTAATGGTATTGTTACCTTCATTTGCGAAATAGTTTACATAAGTACCATTCAATGTTTGATTGTTACCATTGATGATAATATTTGGTCTGTATGTATATTTCCTACTTGGGGCAATGTTGTTGTAGCTTCCTTCATTCAAATTTAAAATGTAAGTATAAATAGCATCATACGCAGCAGCCTCCATCGCATTGGTTAATTCACTAGTAGTATTTACCTCAACAATCATTGTCGTGTTTAATGCATTTTCAGGTAAAGTAAGATTAGTTATTAATTCTCCATTTTCACGTAATTTAAAATTATCAGTTATTGTACAATCATCCGTGATTATTAACTTGTTATGATTTGCAATATTGTTATCAAGGGTAACGTTATTTAATATCAATTCTTCATTGTTTACAATTGTGCATGTTGGTTCAAATATTCCATTATTAGCAATTAGTAGACCATTATTAGTTACATTATTTAATATACTTATATTATTTAATGTTAAATTATTATAATTAAATAATCTGAAACTAATTGTGGCATCATTAATGGTAATGTTGCATCCATTATTAAAATATATATTTCTACTAGCACTATTAGCAGTTAATGATTGATTATTTGCATTTATTATAATGTTAGGGGCATAATTTCCTGGATTATATCTGGTGTTTTTGGTTATTTGATATGTCCCTTCGTTAAGATTAATAATATATTCATCATTTTCTGCATCGTTTACTGCGCTATTAATTGTTGAAGTTAATTCATTCATATTGTTTACTTCTACTGTCTTGGTTGCTGTTTTTAAGTTTTTTTCTTCTTTTTCTATTGTCTTTGTATCAATTTTATTATCATTACTTGTAGTTTGTGCAGGTTCTGCTGCTACAGTTTCACTATTTATATCAGCAACACTTACACTATTATCAACAGCAGCCGTAGTGTTAGCATCATCTGCTGCACATGCAGCTCCTACTGTTATTAGTAATGTAACCAGTGTTAATACAAAGAACATACTTTTTATATTCTTCATAATTGTTCATCTTCATTATAATTCATATAGTAATTAACCAACAGATATATTATTAAAAATATCTTTATTAATGTCTTGTTTTGTTGATTAATTAATTATTATATTTATATTCATTTTATTAATAAGTTTAAGTGTGTTAAATTGATTTTAAAGAATAGTTCTTAAGTGTTTATTTATTCTATAACTGGATATTATTTAACTATCTGGGGGGGGGGAGTATACTTATTTTTATATGATAAATAAAGATTTTAGAAGTTTTATTTTATAAATAGAAAGTTATAAAAATTATTTTTAAGTGAGATTTATAATATTTTTTTAAAAAAAATCATAGAAATGGGTGGGTAATGTGTTTATTTAATTTTATTAAGATGTATCTTCTAGTTCAAAGGTTTCCTTTGATAAAGAGTATATTCAACAATTATTTAATAGTTATTTATTTAATATCTTCTAGATTGTATACTTGTGTTATAAACTTTAGATTTGATTTCTGTATTGCGTTATAAAAATTTTTATCAAAAGTAATTAGTATGAATTTGATATTTTTATTTAAATAGTACTCCTAAAGGTCTAATATTATCATATTATCTTCATGATGGGAATTATTTTCTTTTAATGTTTTTATAATTTCTGAGTAATTGTATTTAGGGGCTGGGATAAATATTAAGTTATTAAAGAAGTTTTCTTTAAATGTCCAGATTTCTTTTATTAATTTTGATAAGTAATTAGAAATGTATATATGAGTTATGCTGTGAATTTAAGTATTTGTTGAAGTCTAATAGAATTGATCTAATTGAATTATACTTTTCTATAAATATTTTTTCTGATTCTCTTAGAATATTTTCAGTATAATAATATATTATCATTTTGGATTATTTGATATGAATTATTTTATCAAGTTATATTGTGGTTCAAACAAAAATAGGTATGAAATTATATTGGTGTCTAAGCAAAAATTGTCTTTATTCATAGTTTCATACTCCATTACTCTTTAATGTCTTCATTTAATCCACTGTTTTTTGTTTTTTTAATATGTTCTAAATAATAACTTATTTGTCTGCTTAAATTTAGTGATTATTCTTGATATTCTTTATCAAATTCTGTTTTATCAATAATGTTATTTATTAACAATTTTTTTTATCTAAAATCTGGTGAAAATAATCCAATAATTCTTCTATAAATAGTAATAACTTATTTAAATAATTTAGGTTCAGATTTGTACCGAGATACATGTTTTCATTCATATTCTCTTCTATTATATTGTAAATATACATTTGATTCCATGCATAAAGCCACATCATTAATTTTATTATTATCAGGCATAATCATACGTAGCTGTGTTAATACAAAAACGACTTCCCAATGCTTTCTGAAAGTAAATATTTCTAGAACCCTAAATATTATTATTTATCCAATAATCTATATTAAAAAAATGAAAAAAAGAATCATTTTCAAATAAATATTTATCTCAGAGTGTGTTTGATAATTTATAGTTAAAATTAATAGTTAAAGTGCTATTATTAAAAGGAAAAAGATGATTTAAGTCTTATAAAAGGTTATGGCGTTAAAATATGAAGAATAATATAAGAAAAATATTTAATAATAATTAAAAAAAATAATGTTATATATTATAGTATTAAAAAAATAGATTTTTACGGTGAAAAAATGTATTGTAAAAATTGTGGTTTTGAAAATAAGGATTCGGCTAAATATTGTGAAAATTGTGGTGTAAATTTAAATTTTCATTCTAACTTTAATAAAAATTATACTACACAACCTCATAATAGTAATTCATCAAATAATAATATACTTATCATTTGTATAACATTAATAATAATATTACTTATTGTTACAGGAGCATTTTTATACATTTCAAATAATAACTCATCAAACAATAATGTTGTGTCAAGTAATGATAATGGTAATTTAAACAATAAAGTATCTGCAGATAATTCTGCAAATTCAAATTCAGAAGTAAGTTCAACATCCACTCCTTTAAAAATTATCAGTGGAAGTTTTACAACAGGTAGTTTGCCTGCAAAAACATATATAACAGTATATGTTGGAGAAAAACATGCTGGAGAACAAGTTAAAATCAGAGTATTCTATTATCATGGTTCTAATCAGTTAAATGCTGGAAATATCGTACCATTGACAGTTGAGAGTTCTGGTTACTTTACAATGAGAACTGCAAATGAACTTAGTAGTTATCCTGATTATGCAGAAATAACATTATATGAGGGTAATGGAAATATTGTAGATACTAAAAATGTGAACATGAATCCTACTAGTGGTACACAATCATTTTAATCTAAATTAATGATAAAATAAATTTATATCATTACACCCCCTTTTTTTATTCTTTTATTAGTTATATATCCTTTTTATAATTACATAGTATATTTTTATCCAATGATCTAGATACTCATTAGTTAGTAAAAGGATGTGAATTGAATATAGTTATAATATACAGAAGTTTATCCCTAATTTATTAAATTCTTAATTATTTATGATTAATGAAACCTTCTTTTCTCACATACAATTTAATGTATTTTTGTCTTATTGAATATTAAATATTTGTTCGAGTTTATTAATTAGCATGTAATCTGTGTAACTTTTATTATTTTTTGGCTGGCTTGGTGAATTATATAATGAAGAATTAAAGATAGTGTTTTAAACGTTGTTTATAATTACATACTTATCATTATTGATAAATATACTCTTTTTTAACAATATGATGTATATATAGTACATAAGATTATTGTATTTATAACATTTTTTTATCATATATAATAAGCAGATATTTTTTTTACAAAAAAAGTATTTTTTTAAAATGTTTGAGGGTGTAGATTATATGATCCTGTTTAGTTTTTCTCTTCGTTATAGGCACGTATAGAGAAGAAGAAAAAAAATAAAATCTATTTCATAATGTCCACATATAATGAAGTGAAAATAACGTTGTGGTACAAATAGGTGCTGGGCACAAAAATAGATATCGAAAAGTAGCACAAACTTTGTATGTGCTACAAAATTATTATGGGTAGCGATGTGCTGTACAATAAGTTTTTAACACAATTAAAATTTTCATAAAATTTTTTTATTAGACATTTTAGGAAAGTTAGTGATTAACTTATAAAAAATAATGGAACAGGACACTTGATTTATCTTTAAAATATTATTCATAAGTATTTAATAAAGTTTTAATTTGCTTTTCTGGAATGATTTCTGAAAATTTATATACAAGATAATATTTTTTAAGTTTAATTATTCTTTCATTTTCTGGAAATTTATCTAATAGTTCATTATAAATAAATTGATTTTCTTCATGAAATATTTTCAAATCTTTATTAGAAATTTTTTGTAAGTCCTGATTCATTAATTCCTTATTCACAAATTTAAAAGAACTTTCTAAAAAAGGTAGATTATTTTCAATAAAAAAAGGTAAGGATTTAAACATGGTCTTCGCGCTGTTAATAATTTTTGCTTATATTATATATTTTATATTTATTTTTTTTAATATATATATTAGGATAACTAATGTTTAAGAAGATTTTTGAATTCTTTTAATATGTTTATTGTATTACTTGTAAACTTAATATTTATTTTTAACAGATAAAATATAATTTTAGAGAAAAATTATTTAACAGATAAAAATGAAATTAAATTATATATAACATATTAGGAAAGTGTGGCTTATGGAAGTATTAGCAAATACTAAAGTATATAACAATTATCAAACAGCAATACCAAAAGAAATGAGAGAAAAATTTCATATTGATAAAGAAACAGTTATAGAATGGGGAATAGACGATAATGGCGAACCGCAAATAAAATTTAGAAAAAAGGTAACAGTAGATGATGTACTGGGTATGATTGATGATGATGGTAGTGAAAGTTCTGTAGAACTTAAAAGGAGCATATACGAATGAGCAAACTATTGGTAGATGCATCATTCATTGTTGCATTATTTCGTAAAAATGAAGATGCATACAAAGTAGCAAAGAAAAACAAGAACATAATTAAAGAACATAAATGTTATACTACAAACTATGTACTTAATGAAGTCGTAACGATAGTTTCCATGAGAACTAAAGATATAGAACTAACAAAAAAAGCATATTACTTTATGTTAGATAATTTCACAATTATCAATGAACATGATACACCTAATTTCAATGGACAAGTTATGAACCTATTTGAAAAGTACAACAAGAAAACATTCCATTTAAGCTTTATCGATTGCTCATTAATACTATTCTACAAACAATACAACTTAGATTACATAGTTAGCTTTGATGGATGGTTTAAAAAAGTAAAAGAAATCAAAACTTATAATCTTACAGGATAATGATTGGGGTGAGTTTATGCTTGATCCAACATTAAGTGAAACGGATGTTAGAAAAAGATTCATAGATAAAGACATAGCTAAATCAAATTGGGATGATGAACAGATTACAACAGAAAGGTACATTACAAAAGGAAAAGTCGAAAAACATGGTGATAAGGTTAAACGAGCTCCTGGAAAAAAACCAGATTATATATTATACTATAAACCTAATTATCCTATAGCAGTTGTGGAAGCTAAAGACCAAACACATGGACTAGGCGATGGTCTACAACAAGCTATGGATTATGCTATGATTTTAAATGTTCCTTTTGCATATAGTAGTAATGGTACAGGATTTGTTGAACATGATTTCACCACAGGTATCGAAACAGAATTGGGACGTGATGATTTTCCTTCCCCACAAGATTTATGGCAACGCTATAAAAAAGCAGAAAAAATTACTGATGAACAGGAAAAAATTATAGAAGAACCATATTATTATAGGCCAGGATATTATAAACCACGATATTATCAACGAATTGCTATTAACCAAACAATTAAAGCTATTAGTCAAGGAAAACAAAGAATTTTATTAGTTATGGCTACGGGGACAGGTAAAACATTTACGGCCTTCCAAATAGCACATCGTTTATATGAATCAGGGATGAAGAAAAAAATATTATATCTTGCAGATCGTAATATTTTGATAGATCAAACAATGGATAATGATTTTAAACCATTTGAAGGGGTTATGACAAAAATAAGTGGTGGCGATATCGAAACATCCTATGAAATATTCTTTGGATTATACCAACAATTATATAAACATAATGCACTCACACAACCTTATGAAAAAGTTCAAAAAGATTTCTTTGATTTAATAATTGTAGATGAATGTCATCGTGGAAGTGCCTCAGAAGATTCTGAATGGAGAGCAATACTTGAATATTTCAGTAGTGCAACCCAAATTGGTATGACAGCAACACCAAAAGAAACAAAAAAAGTATCAAATACATTATACTTCGGTGAACCTTTATATGAATATACTTTAAAACAAGGAATTGAAGACGGATTCCTAGCACCATACCAAGTATACAGAATAGACTTCGATGTTGACTTAGAAGGATACAGACCCGGACCAAACAAAAAAGATGATTTGGGAAATCCATTGGAAGACAAAGAATACACAAGACATGATTTTGACAGAAATATAGTATTATTGGATAGGAACAAAAAAGTCGCCAAAAAAATCACGGAATTTCTTAAAAAAACCAATCGTTTTGATAAAACAATAGTATTCTGTGTGGACATAGATCATGCAGAAAGAATGAGAAGATTATTAGTAAATGAAAATGCTGAGTTAGTAAAAGATAATCCAAAATATGTAATGAAAATAACCGGTGATGACAAAATAGGTAAAGATCATTTAGACTATTTCATAGATGAAGATGAAAAATACCCAACTATAGTAACTACAAGTAAACTATTAAGTACGGGAGTAGACTGTAAAACATGTAAATTAATAGTATTGGATAATAATATTGAATCCATGACAGAATTCAAACAGATTATAGGACGTGGAACTCGTATTAAAGAAGAATACGATAAATTGTTCTTTACAATATTAGACTTCAGAAACAACACACTAAAATTTGAAGATCCAGAGTTTGACGGAGAACCTTTAGTAGTATATGGTGGTGACAAAACAAGTGGAAAAAATACTCCAGAATCACTTACTGTCGAACACACTAAGAAACATAAACCAATTATCAAAGATGTTACAGTAAAAATTGTGAATGAAAGAAGACAGGTATATGATAAAGATGGAAAATTAATCACTGAAAACTTCATAGATTATAGTCGAAAAAATATCATGGGAGAATATACAACTTTAGAACACTTTATCAAACATTGGAACAGTCTAGAGAAAAAAGAAGCAATAAATAAACAACTAGAAGAATACAACGTATTTTTAGATGATCTAAGAGAAGAAGTAGGTAATGATGAAATTGACGATTTTGACCTTATATGTCATATAGCATATGATCAAAAACCATTAACAAGACAACAAAGAGCAGATAAACTAAGAAATAAAAAATACTTGGATAAATATTCAGGAATTGCAAAAAGTGTTATGGATGCATTGTTAGATAAATATGCAACAGGTGGAATAACTAATTTAGAAAGTACAGAAATATTTAATACACAACCATTCAAACAAATAGGGAGTCCAATGAAAATAGCCAAAGATTTTGGTGGAAAACAAGGACTATTGGATGCTATGACTGACTTAAGAAATGAACTTTATTCATAAAAATGACGAGGTAAGATTATAATGAGTTTAAATAATTTTGTTAAAAAGATACAAGATATCATGCGTAATGATGCTGGGGTAAATGGTGATGCACAAAGAATAGAACAAATGACATGGATTCTATTTTTAAAAGTGTATGATGTAAAAGAAGAATTATGGGAATTTAAGGATGATGGGTATGAATCCATAATCCCTGAAGAGTTACGATGGAGAAATTGGGCACATGATAAAAAAGATGGTTCTATAATGACTAGTGAAGAATTAATAGAATTTGTAGACCAAAAACTATTCCCTACATTAAAAGACATAGCTATTGATGAAAACACGCCAATGAATAAAATCATTGTAAAATTCATATTTGAAGATTCTAATAATTTTATGAAAGATGGTGTTCTACTTAGACAAGTAATAAATGAAGTAGATCAATTAGAATTAGAAGATTATGATGATCGTCATGCATTTGGAGAAATATATGAAAAAATACTTAAAGATTTACAATCAGCAGGAAATGCAGGAGAATTTTATACGCCAAGAGCAGTAACAGATTTCATGGCAGAAATGATACAACCAAAAATTGGAGAAAAAGTCGCAGACTTTGCATGTGGAACAGGAGGATTTCTAACATCAGCATTAAAAATATTAGAAACACAAATTAACACAGTAGAAGACCAAGAAGAATACAATAACTCCATTTATGGAATAGAAAAAAAAGCATTTCCATACATGCTATGTGTAACCAACATGCTTTTACATGATATTGAAAATCCAAACATAGTTCACGATAATTCCTTTGATAGAAAAGTTAAAGAATATTCTGAAGAAGAAAAATTTGATGTAGTTCTAATGAATCCACCATATGGTGGAAGCGAGAAAAAAACCGTACAAAATAATTTCCCTCGTGACCTTAGAAGTAGTGAAACAGCAGACCTTTTCATGTCAGTAATAATGTACAGATTAAAGAAAAATGGAAGAGCAGCAGTAATACTTCCAGATGGATTCCTATTTGGGACAGACAACATTAAAAAATCAATCAAAACAAAACTCATGAATGAATTTAACTTACATACAATCATACGGTTACCCCCAAGTGTATTTTCACCATACACAAGCATATCAACAAACATTCTATTCTTTGACAATACAGGAAAAACAGAAGAAACCTGGATATACCGAGTAGACATGCCTGAAGGATATAAACACTTCTCAAAAACCAAACCAATGAAAATAGAACACTTCGACAAATGTAAAGAATGGTGGGAAAACAGAGAAGAAATTATAATAGATGACTTTCCAAAAGCCAAAAAGTTTACACTAGATGAAATAATAGAATTAGAATATAACCTAGACCAATGTGGAATACCACAAATAGAAGAAGAAATATTGCCACCAGATGAACTAATTAGAAACTACTATCAAGAAAGAAAACAACTAGAAGAAAAAATCGACAACACACTTGATGAAATCAAAGAAATACTGGGGATAACAGAATGATGAAAGCAGAAGACCTAAAAAACTCAGTACTACAAATGGCAATGCAAGGAAAACTAGTACCACAAGACCCAAACGATGAATCAGCAAGCATGCTACTAGAAAAAATAAAACAAGAAAAAGAACAACTAATAAAAGACAAAAAAATCAAAAGAAACAACAAAGAATCCACAATATGGAAAGAAAATGGACATTGGTATGAAAAAATAGGAAAAAATGGAGATATAACTTGTATTGATACAGAAATACCATTTAAAATACCTGAAAGTTGGTGTTGGACTAAATTAAATGTAATGGGTTTTATTCAGACAGGAAATACTCCACCTACTAAAAATCCTGAAAATTATGGAGATTATATTCCATTTATTAAACCAGGAGATATTTATTATAATAAAATAAATTATGAAAATGAATTTTTGAGTAAAATAGGTGAAAGTAGAGGACGAATAATTAAAAAGAATTCAGTTATGATGGTGTGTATTGGAGGATCTAGAGGTAAATGTTACTATAATAAACGAGATGTATGTTGTAATCAACAGATAAATACTATAACACCATATTTAATTGACTATAAATTTGTATTCTATTATTTCTGCACAAAATATTTTCAGAATAAAATGATTAATGATGCTACAGGTACTGCAACTCCTTTAGTAAATAAGACATCTTGGGGTAATTTTTTTATACCAATACCCTCGTTAAAAGAACAAAAAAGAATAGTCGAAAAACTAGAACAAATACTACCACAAATAGAACAATATGCAAAATACGAAGAAAAACTAACAAAACTAAATAATGAATTCCCCGATAAACTAAAAAAATCAATACTACAACAAGCAATACAAGGAAAACTAGTACCACAAAACCCAGAAGATGAACCCGCAACAATACTACTAGAAAAAATAAAACAAGAAAAAGAACAACTAATAAAAGAAGGAAAAATAAAAAGAAACAAAAACGAATCTACAATATATAAAAAAGATGGCCATTGGTATGAAGTTATAGATAAGTTTAACGAAGTAAAATGTATAGATGAAGAAATACCTTTTAAAATACCTAAAAACTGGATTTGGGGA
>SUTR01000066.1 GCA_015062825.1 Methanosphaera stadtmanae | reverse complement strand
AAAAAAATCTAAAATAATGTAGTATCACAATCATCAAAAACTTCATCCGAAAAATGTGTATGTTTAATCTTTCGTATAATTTTACAAGAGCTATCCAAGTCAAACTTTTTATAATCTTCAATTTTAACTACTTTAACATCAAGACCAAGGCCATGTAATTTTTCTTCTAATTTTTTTGGATTAAACTTTTGGTCAGGACCAATAGCTATTATATCAGGCTTTTTTTCTTTAACTATTTTAAATGGATCATTTTCATCCCCAATATATGCTTCGTCAACGGGTTTTAACAATTGAATCATTTCCAAACGTTGCTGTTGACTCATTATAGGTATTCTTTTATTTTTTTCTACGGTCTTATCCGTTGCAACAACGACCATTAATGTTGAATCTGCTCCACCTAATTTTTTTGCTTCTTGTAAATAAAATCCATGTCCTGGATGTATTAAATCAAACGTTCCTGATGCCATGACTTTAATATTTATTCCTCCCAAATGATTCTCATTGATATTTTAAGGTATCTTCAAATTCTATTAAACCTTTATATATTGCTGAACCTATTACAACATATTCTGTTCCAATATTTTTTAATACTTCCAAATCATCCAATGAAGTTATTCCTCCAGAGTATATTATAGGTATGTTTATATTTGAAATTAATTCTTTAGCCGGTTCTATGTTGATTCCATTTAACAGTCCCTCAACATCCACATTTGTAAATAATATTGAACCTGCACCTTTTTGTTCAAATAATTTTGCATATTCCAATGGTGTTTTATCGGTAGACTGTGTCCATCCATGTGTTACTACCTTATTGTCCTTACTATCCAAGGACACACAAATTCTTTCTGAGCCATATTCATCAGATAATTGTGTAATTATATCAGGATTTTTTATTGCCATCGTTCCAATAATCACTACATCTATGCCCACATCCAATAATCTTTTGGCATCATCAACACTTCTTATTCCACCACCCATCTGTGTTGGAAGAGATGTTTTTGAGACAATATCCTCTACGATTTTAATATTTTCCCCACTTCCCAATGCACCATCCAGGTCAATAATATGCAATCTTTTTGCACCTTTACTTTCCCAGTTTAAAGCCACTTCTGCAGGATTATCTATTATTATCTGTTCTGTTCCTGGTTCTCCTTGTACTAATTGAACACATTTTCCATCTTTAATATCTACTGCTGGAATTATTATCATAAAATTTCATCCTTTAAATGATTTATAGTATATTGTATACTATATTATATGATTATGCTAGAATAAACATATTGTTAGTAAAAGATAATAGAAGATAAAAAGATATAGATATATAATACTTTGAGGTTTAGATTAAATTGAGACGAGTTGCATTAAAAATAGCATATATTGGTACGGATTTTCATGGATATCAAAGACAGCCGAATATACGTACGGTTGAAGGTGAACTTTTAAGAGTTTTTAAAGAAATGAACATTATCAAAGATACATGGAAGGCACATTATTCTGTAGCAGGCCGAACGGATAAGGGTGTTCATTCTACAGGAAATGTCATATCATTCATTACTGATTCAGACATTTACATTAATGAGGTTAATGGATTTTTACCCGATGACATTAAAATTATAGGAGAAGCCCGGGTTCCATATGGATTTAAGGTCCGATTTCCTATGGATAGAACATATACCTATGTTCAGCCTATTAATCCATTTGAAGAAGAAATTGATATTAAACGTATCAGAGAAGCTTTACCATTATTTATTGGAGAGCATAACTTTAGAAATTTTTCGAAAAAAAATGAAAAAAATCCTAATCGTGTGATTATGGATGTTAAACTTGAAGAAGTCAATAACTTATTAATATTCACAGTAACAGGCCGAAGTTTTCTATGGAATATGGTTCGTAAGATGATTACGGCACTTATGAAAATTGGATATCATGAATTAGAGGTTGATACAATAAACACATTATTACAACCAGTTGATTTAAGAACAACTATACGATTACGCCCTGCACCCGCTAATGGATTGATTTTAAGTGGTATGAACTATAAGAATATTAAATTTGAAGATCATGATTATGCAAAAGATAAAATGTGTCAAACATTGCTTGAGAAATATCTTGAAAATCAACAGAAAATGGAAACTGATAAAATATTAATGGATTTGCTAAAAAAATAAAAAGGAGTATTGTATTATGAAGATTGCAGTAGTATTAGGTACAAGACCTGAAATTATTAAGATGGCTCCAGTAATTGATGAGATAACAAAGAATAATGATGAATGTATTCTTATCCATACAGGACAACATTATGATATTGAAATGTCTAAACAGTTTTTTGAAGATTTAAATATTAAGATACCTGATTATAATATCGGCATTGGTTCAAAAACTGCAATTAAACAGATTAGTATTATTATATCAGAATTAGAGAAAATACTCTTAGATGAAAATGTTGATATCGTACTTGTTCAGGGAGATACTAATACCGTACTTGCAGGTGCTTTAGCTTCCAATAAACTAAAGATACCTGTAGGTCATGTAGAGGCAGGACTAAGATCTTTTGACAAAAACATGCCTGAGGAGACAAATCGAATAATTGCCGATAACTGTTCAGAATTATATTTTGTACCGACAGAAGAAACTGCAATTAACCTGCAAAATGAAGGAATTGCCCACAATAAAATACATATTACTGGAAATACTATTGTAGATGCATGTTTTAGACATAAAGACATAGCTAAAGAAAAAAGCATATTGAAAGAAAACATTATCTTTGATGAATATATTGCATTAACTATGCATAGGGCAGAAAATGTGGATGATTCTGAAAGATTAACCAACATCATAAATGCATTACTAAGTTTGGATAAGAATATTGTATTTCCAATACATCCACATACAAGAAAATCATTAGAAGAACTTGATTTATATGAAAAAGTATTAAATTCAGAAAATATTCAAGTTACAAAGCCGTTGGGTTATCTTGACTTTTTATATTTAATTAGCAATAGCCAGTTGATACTAACTGATTCAGGTGGAGTGCAAGAGGAAGCAATTACACTTAACATACCCTGCATAACATTACGATATAATACAGAAAGACCTGAAACCATTACAGCAGGAGGCAACATCCTTGCAGGAACCACATCTGAAGAAATTAGCAGAAACATAAATCATATATTGGATAATCCGGATGTTTATAAATCCATGCAAAATGCATCCAATCCATATGGTGATGGTACAAGTTCTAAACAAATAATTAAAATAATAAAAGATTCCATCATCAATGATACGTTAAATGTTAAAAAAGCAGATAGCATAACTGACTTTATCGGATATAAAAAATACTCCATAAAAAACGACATTACAGTAAACCAATACGAAAAAACCAATAAGGGCCATATAATAGAACAAGTGTTTGATGATGAAAATCCTCTATGCATTTCGGATGATTTAAACCTTAAGGACATGGACATTATTGTAAAGATATTTAAAACAAAATAGTTAAAATATCTTCAAAAAATAAATAATACTTTCTCTAAAGAATTATATAATAAGGATTGTTGAATCATAATAATCAAAAAAATATAGGATAGATAACAATGAAAATAGAAGATAAACAAATAGGCATATTTGGTTTAGGTCATATTGGATTACCCACAGCAGCTATTTTAGCAAATAACAATATCAATGTTATTGGTGCAGATATTAATCAGAAAACTGTTGAAAACATAAATAAGGGAATATGTTCTTTTAAGGAACCTGGACTTGAGGAATTAGTTAAAAGAAGTGTTAAAGCCAATAAACTTAAAGCGACAAGTAATCTTGAAGAAGCAGCAAAAATATCAGATATTATGATTGTTATCGTTCCAACACCAGTTAATCAAAACAATGAAGCTGATCTTTCCTATGTTATATCCGCATGTCGAAGCATATCCAAGGGTATCAAAGAGAGTAATCTTATAATTATTGAAAGTACTGTTCCGCCAGAGACGGGAATTAATGTTGTGAAACCTATCCTGGAAGAGTCCGGACTTAAGTGTGGTGAAGACTTTTTACTGGCATATAGTCCTGAAAGAGCATTGCCGAACAATACAATATATGAGATGACACATAACATAAGAATTGTAGGTGGTTATAATAGAGAAAGTGCTGAATATGCTGCATCATTATATTCTCATATCACACAAGGGGACATCATACAAGTTAAAAATATGACCAGTGCAGAAATGGTTAAATTGATGGAAAACACTTATCGAGATGTTAATATTGCTCTTGCTAATGAATTTGCATTACTTTGTGAAAAAATAAATGTTGATGCAAATGAAGTTATAAAATCTGCCAATTATCATCCGAGAGTAAATATTCATAATCCTGGACCTGGTGTTGGAGGACATTGCATTCCAGTTGATCCATATTTTTTAATAGAATTAGGTCAAAAAGTAGGTGTGGAAACCCCATTGTTATCTAATGCACGTCAAGTCAACAATAAGATGCCAGAACATGTTTTAGACATAATCAAAAAATATGCAGTACTTAATCCTGAGTATAGTATTGGAATTCTGGGTATTGCATATAAAGGAAATGTTGATGATATTCGTGAAACACCTTCAAGGGATTTGATTAAATTATTAAAGGCATATGATGTAAAAATCTATGCACATGACCCTTACGTATCCGATGAAATCATCAAATCATTTGATGTTGAAACAGCTTCATTTGAGGACGTGTTAAGTTGTGATTGTATTGTAGTGATGACAGATCATGATTTATACAAGACAATTACGCCAGATATGCTTATTAATAAATTCATTATTTCAACAAGAGATATTCTTAATGCAGAGGAGTTTAGACAGAGTGGAATCAATTATCAAGCTATTGGAAATATCCAATAACTTTAGTACTTTTTTTTTAAATTATAGTGTTAATTATGAAATTACTTGTTTTTGAATATTCAACATGTACCAACATGTCAAATCTATTAAGTGAAGGAACAAATATGCTTAAGAGCATATTGTATGATTTGGATTTAGTTGATGAATATGATGTTGATTATCTTATTAATCATTCAATCATGATGGATGAATTAAATAATTGCAATCCAATCATATTAGATGAGAATCTGATATCTTGGTTAGATAATAATGTTAAATCATATGATTATGTGTTGTTTATTGCTCCGGAAGATGATTATATTCAATATGAAATTACAAGGACTATTGAAAAATATGATGTTAATATAATTGGTTGTAACAGTATTGCATCTGGGATTTGTTGTAGCAAAAGTAAAAGTTATGAATATGTAAATGAGAATATAACAAAAATACCCTCATTATTTTTTAATGTTGACGATGTTGATATGGATTTTATAAGAAGTGAATTATCAGACAACTTATTAATCAAACCGGATGATAAAACTTCATCTGATTACATATACCACATTCATGATATGGAACAATTAATGGAAATTCTAGAAGAATATCAAAAGAATAACATTACAAAATGCATTATCCAGGAATACATTAAGGGAAGAAGTGTTAGTGTTAGTTTGATTTGCAATAAAAAGAACATCCAAATATTAAGTGTTAATTCTCAGATAATTAAAGAAGAAAGTGATAAAATAACATATTTTGGATGTGAAAGTCCGATAAATGATGAAAAAGAAGAACAATTACATTTCTTAAGTAAAGAGATAATTAAATCTATTCCAGGATTGTGCGGCTTTATCGGCATAGACTATATTATAAGTGAGGAGAAGATATACTTTGTTGAGATAAACAGTAGAATTACCACACCCTACATTATATTATCAAGAAATTGTAATAAAAATCTGACAAAATATTTAATAGAATCAGTTATAAACTACAAAGAGGACATCATGAGTTTTAAAAAGAATGACATGTTTTTTAAAGAGGAATAAATATGAGAATAATGGGATTGGATATTGGAGGAGCAAATACAGACTGTTGCATTTACAATATAAATGATGACAAATGTGAATTGATTAAGACAAATAAGGAATATTTGCCAATGTGGAATAATAAGGAAGAATTAGAAAGCTGTCTTGAAAGATTTAAAAAATATGAAAAATTAGATGTTGTGATTGTTACAACCACTGCAGAATTATCTGATGGATATAAATCCAAAGAAGAGGGAATACATGATATTACTAAAAAGGTAATGAATGTATTTGATAAGGAAGACATATTCTTTGTAACATTTAATGGATTGAAAGACTATGAATATGTGAAAGAAAATCCATTAGATATGGCTGCTGCCAATTGGATTGCAACAAGCCATCTGATAGCAAATATCAAAAAAGATTGCATTTTTATGGATATGGGCACTACCACTACTGACATCATACCAATAAAGGATTCACATGAAATCGCAGAAGGCCATTCTGATTTGGAACGATTATGTTCAGGTGAATTAGTATATAGTGGAATGTTACGTACCAACATTGCAACAATAGTAAATCAGATACCTGTGAAGAATACATTTGCAAGTGTGAGTAGTGAATTATTTACAATTACTGCCGATTTGTATAGAATCCTTAATGACATTACAGAAGAAGAATATATTTGTGATACACCAGACAATAAAGCAAAGGACATCTTATCATGTAAAAGAAGATTATCCCGATTAGTATGTGCACAATTAGATGATTTTGATGATAAAGAAATTCTTGAAATTGCAAAGTATGTTAAAAATGAACAAGTAGAGCAAATCTCCAAAAGCTTGGAAAAAGTTGTAATTAAAACAGGTATTGAAGATGTTATTATAACAAATTATGCGAATGCCACAATATGTAAATTGGCTGCTGAAAAATTAGGATTAAATGTTGTGATGCTTGAAGATTATTTTACAAAAGACACGATTAACATCAGTCCTACAGTAGGAGCTATACAGATGTATCTTGATGAAAAATATACATCCAAAGAAAGTATCCTTTAAGGTATAGTAAAAAAAATAAATTTATGGTTTAATACCATACATCTTTTAAATTAATTAGATATGCAAATACATTAGCACCTAAGTGGAAAAATACGCTAAGTACCAATATAATTATTATCATTGGAAGAGTAACATCACTAACTAATGAAACAAATATTAATGAAACTATTACAAAATCAAGCTGATCAAGTAATGGTACTGGTTTTCCTCTATCAAAGTTCAACCTTCTTTTAATATAACTTCCTATAGCATCACCAATTAATGCACCAAAACCTAAAAGTGCACCAACTATTAAACCTCTTACTATTGGATTCGAAATAAATATTAAATTTTTAGTCATCAAATCAAAATAATAAGTACAAATACCAAAGGAAGAAAGAAAAGCTAATACTCCTCCAATAAACATTCCAAATAAACCAGCACATATTGTACCACGCCAGGTTACACCATCACCAATTAATCGACGTCCATCCTTAGCATATCGTCCAAAATCCAATGGTGTTCCACCTCCAAATACTAGTGCTGAACCATTAGCTAAATATGCTGGTATCATAAAATAAATCGAATAAAAAATTAAAGTAAAAAACTCCATTATATTTAACCTCTTAGTTGAATTATATTATATTATGATTTTCATAACTATTAATTATAATGAAAAATAATGAAAATAATATTTACTCTTTAAAAAGAAATATGAAGAATAACATATTATCTATTAGAACATCCAACATTTAAAAAATGATAAGAAATATATTAAGAATGATAAGTAACTTATTATATAATTCAATACATAAAAACACAAATTTAATCCAATAAATTTTAAGCATGTTTACATAAATCTTATAATAATAAAATAACAAATAGTATATATAATAGAATAATTTAAAAAAGATACATTAAAATAATTATTATTTAGATTTTTTGAGTATGAAAAAAATGATAATTTTTACAGAAAAGGGGGAGGGATTACTATAGAAACAATCTCTAAAACTAAAAGTTTATGTCCGGAATGCCTTAAAATATTAGATGCTGAAGTATATATTGAAGATAATAAAGTGTTCATAGAAAAAAATTGTCCGGAACATGGAAACTTCAAAAATACATACTGGCGTAATGCAGATGCATATAAAGCAGCAATTAATTATGAAGCAGAACCACATAAGCTAGAAAATTTAAATGAAGCAACAGGAGACTGTCCATCCAACTGTGGTTTATGTGAATACCATAAAAGTCAAACAGTTCTTGGATTAATAGATGTTACAAACAGATGTAATCTACGTTGTCCTATATGTTTTGCAAATGCAGCAGCATCAGGAACATTATATGAACCAAGCCAAGATGAAATTAGAAAAATGCTAAGAGTACTAAGAGAAAACCAACCAGTACCAACTCCAGCAATACAGTATGCAGGTGGAGAACCAACAGTAAGAAAGGACATTGTTGAATTAATTAAAATTGCAAAAGAGGAAGGCTTTACACATACACAAATTGCTACAAATGGATTAGCATTAGCAAATGATGAAAATTTAGCAAAAGAATTGAAAGATGCAGGATTAAATACTGTATATTTACAATTTGATGGAATAACTGAAGAACCATACATTAAAACACGTAATGCAGACATATTCAGTAAAAAAATAGAAGCTATAGAAAATTGTCGTAAAGCAAGTTTAGGAGTAGTATTAGTTCCAACATTAGTAACTGGAATCAACGATGATCAAATTGGAGGAATAATAAACTTTGCATTAGACAATATTGACATTATTAGAGGAATAAACTTCCAACCAGTATCTTTTGCAGGACGTACACCTTCAGATAAAGTGGAAGAACAAAGAATAACTGTTGATGACTTAATGTATCAAGTTGAAGAACAAACAAATGGTATGATTAAGAAAGATGCATTTTATTCAGCATCCACTGTAGCGCCAATATCAGATTTAATTTCTGCAATAAGTAATTCTGAAGCAGAAGTTACCCTTACATGTCATGAACACTGTGGTGTTGGAACATATGTTTTCAAAGAAGAAGATGGCAGTGTAATACCAATCACAGACTTCATAGATGTTGATAAGTTTATGGAATTAATTGAAAAAAGCATCCCCGATGTTAGTAAAGATTCTAAAATTGCAAAAACCAAAGCAATTGCAAGAGCCTTAAAAACATTGCCAAAAACAGTTGATACTAGTAAATCACCTTCATATATCAACGTAACAGATTTACTTAAAAACATATTCATAAAACAGGACTACACATCATTAGGTGACTTCCACGTAAATGCATTACTTATATCGTGTATGCACTTCATGGATCCATTCAACTTTGACCAAGACAGAGTTAGCAGATGTGTAATTCATTATGCAACACCAGATGGAAAAATCATTCCATTTTGTACAATGAATAATATTTATAGAGAATCTGTTGAAGAAGAATTCCACATACCACTTGAATCAGATAGAGCAAAAGAAATTCTTGCAAACATATACAAACGTAACGAATAAAATTGCCATTCATATTAATACTTCAAAAACCATTCAACTTTTTTTTATTTTTTCAATTATTTATCCATTTTCAAATAATGTTATTATATTAAAAAAACAATTAATTTTTTAGATATTCCTAATTTTAATATGAAAATAAGGTTTAAATTGAAATTACAATTTAAATATAGGACAATGAGAAAAAAATCATATTTTAATCCGATTATATAAAATAATACGATAGAAAGAAAAGATAATAAACATTAATAACATATTAAATACTTAAAGAAGAATTATCATTAATTTTAAAGATTAAAGAACTAATGAGTTTAGTATTAAATAAAACAAAATTAAAATAGGTATAAAAGGATATAACAATAAAATATTGAGTTTTAATAAGAAAGTTTATAAATATAAAATTATATAATTATATTAAGTATTAGTACTGATAACTTAAATGAATAAAAAACCATTAAGTAAAGTATTAATATTATATTATAGCAAGAATTAAAATAAATTAAAATATCATAGAGGTGAAAATATGTCTAAATTACCATTAACTCCATTAGGAAGAATTATTAAGAATGGTGGAGCTGAAAGAGTAAGTGAAGATGCTAAAGAAGAGTTATCCGAATTTTTAGTTGAACAAGCAAATGAAATTGCAAAATTAGCTTTAGATAATGCTAAAGAAAATGGAAGAAAAACTCTTAAAGCTGAAGATATCGCAGTAGCTTACAAAGAATTATAATTAAATAAATTTAGAATTAACTAACAAAGTTATTATATTTTTAATCTTCAAATATTTTTTTTATTTTATTTAATTTTGTTTTAGTTAATGATAAATTTTTATAATAAACCTTCTCATTTTCCTTAATTTTAAATGCAACAACCTCATAATCAACAAAGTAAAATATACCATCATATGATAAAACAGTTAAACTTGCTATAGGATTTATAGTTCTATCACCTAAATGAATTGATTTTAATTTTAAATATTTTTTTGACATATTAATCAAGAGATTTTATGTAAAAAAAGTATTATATTACGTATGTTTTTATTAAATAATACTTTTTTAATTAATTTTAAAATTTTTAATAATTCGACTTCTAAGAATATGTTTACCTCTGATTTTAGAATTGTTTCATTCAATTGTGGAGTTAGTATTGTTTGTAATCCTATTGTGTAAAAAGGAGCTGTTATTGCCCATAATTTATTACATGTTTTTATTGTAAGATTATTGTCTCCCAATCCCAAATTCATTAAAATATAACTGTTTTTAAAAGAGATCAATTTAATGACTGATATTATTAAATCCATTATATCCCTTTTGGAGTCATATATGAGTTTTAATAATTGTTTTATTTTGTTCAGATTCACATCATCTTCTTCATTAGACTCTTCAGATACATCTTTGGATGGATCATCTTCGTGTGAATCATCATCTGAATCAGTTTCATCTGATGAGTTATCTTGAGTTATTGTAGTTATCTTCTTTGTGAGAAATTTAGAGTTTATCAACATAGTTAATTGTCGTGACTTTATATCAAATATAATTTGAAAAAAATAATATTTGATATTTATAACACCAAAATATGAAAGATTATTATTTTTTAATGTTATAGATATATGTACTGATTCAGAAAATATTATTAACAATAGTGCTATTAAAAATATAATAAATAAGAATAATATTTTAACAATCAATATACACACACCCATAAATTATTGAGGATAATTTGAATTAAAAAGATTGATTAATCCTATGAAAAATATGATATTATTTTACATTACTTTCTGGTTTTATTTTTGTCTTAATTTTATCTATACTTGATGTTGATTCTTCAACATCGGATGCTTCAGGTTGTTTACCAGATATCATGTCAAATGCAAACTTACCTAAATTAGAGAGTAAATCTTCCACAGGTGTACCTGCATCCAATGGCACTAATTCAACACCGTCAGGTCCTGGAATATTATTATAAATTATTAAAAATGCTACAGGATCTATGGATCCTCCACCACCAGCTCCACCTACTTCTGTAGTTGAAGTTCCCTGATTATTTACTGTTCCAACCCCAAATCCTAATGCCACTTTAGATATTGGTATAATGATTTTATCTTTAGTTGAAATTGCATTTCCAACAATACTGTTTGCATCCATAACTTTTTGGATTTGAGTAAATGTGGTTTCAATTTTTTCTTCTAATGCCATGATGATTACACCTCTTATTTTGAATTATTTTTAATAATATTAATAGTTATATTTCTTTAATCATATAATGGCTTTGTAGAAAACCTATACTGAAATGAAAAAAATATTTTTAAAACTCTTATTTAAATAATTAAAATAGTAAAATACATAAATTTTACACTTGAAATTTTCATGTTACACTTGAAGCAAGTGTAAACATGATTTTAAAGAATAATTATAGTTTAAAAAGTAATACATGAAATAACAAGTATTTATAATAAAAATAGAATAGATATTATTATGCAAACCAGAAATATCTATTCTATAAATAAGTATATGCATTCTAGACAACTTAAACTTTTCGATTTTGGAATGCTAAGACATGAAAACCCCTTCTTTATATCAATTATCAAAAATTGAAAAAGTTGATTTAACTGGCAATATGATGTTAGATTTTGTTTTAACTGCATATAATTATGCTAAATTAACATTTAAAAAGTATTCTTCACAATATTCTAAACAAAAAATACACACAACCC
>SUTR01000065.1 GCA_015062825.1 Methanosphaera stadtmanae | reverse complement strand
TTATCATATGAGGAGTAGTTAATGTTTGTTTTGAACAAAGACAAAAGAGAGTATTTCAATGCAGTATATTTATCTTCGGTTTTTAATTCTTTATAATAAAAAGAAAAAAGGGAGTATATATATTGTTTTTATTGTTTTTTTACTTGCTTTAAGATGAAAAATGTATTATATGTTTTATTTGTTTATGGAAGTTATTTTTTTCTTCTTGACTTATAGGAGTAATACATTTTTTTGTTTTAAAATACTTTTGGCCAAGTCTCGAATTATTAATTCTTAACATCTTTATTTTTCCAAGTTTCAATATCTTATTTGTTCATATTGATTAAACATATTACTTTAATTAAAATAAGGTTTGTTGCTTGTTGTCATGCAATAAGAAGGAATATTGTTTTGCATTGTTTATTTTATCATCTTTTTTAATATGCCCTACTAGTATTGGTGATTGAGGGTCGTGCTTTTCATAATTTTTCTTAGCAATTGTTGGTCTTTTATTAGCATAACAGTATTTACATTCATTAAGACATGTATCATATTCTCCAATATCACGCCAAGGCAGACAAGAACATCCCTTTCTTTTATTGCCTTTTTTCATTTTCTTAAATGCTAATCCATTTGATTGTTCTAATATTTTTGATGTTATGCATCCAGAATTGTTTATATCATACTTTGCATATTCACTTCCAACCGCACAACTTTGTAATGGCATATCATATTTATGGGAAATTTTTGACAATCCCTTTAAAAGTTCTGTTTTATCATTTTCTGTTAATTCAATTATTTCAGGCATATTTTTATAAACCTTCTTATACATATCTACAAAGCTGAAGATGCATGATGAAACATTTTCATGTAATTTGTTAGTCATATATTCAAATTTTTCCAAATGATAGTCAATATCATACTTACTTGTAAGTAATATAGGATCATAACGCCAGGATATTTTCTTTGAACCAATAATATCCGATAATTGTTTTAATATATTTATGCTTTCATCTATTGTGGGTACTTTTGGTTCTACATCTTCCTGGTAACATGTTATGGTATAATGACAGTAAATAGGATATTTATTATTTATTTTAGGCATATGTTTAAGTATTGGTTTGTAATTCTTTGAACAGAATATGATGGCATCAACTTTTTTTCGACTTAAATCATATTTTATTAACTGCTTAGGATGATATGGATTACGTGTATAGACAAATCCTTCTTTTAGTCTATTAATAAGCCATGGAGTATAATAATTTACAATATCTGTTCTTCCACCTACATTAATTATCATAAGCTACACCTAATACTATTTTTGGTTAAGTTAGATTATAATTATTTACATTTAAGGAAAGAATAAAATGAAATGTGATACAAAAAACAACACTAAACGAAAAAAAAACAGACATAAAACACTCAAAAACAAAACAAGATATAAAACCTTAAATTAAAAAATAAAACATGTAAATTCAAATATACAGAAAATTAAATAAATAGAGTTTTGTCCAATACTCTCATGATAAAAAAAAAGTTGGATGAAGAAGTTTTCATATATTTTTCTATGTTAGTAAGGATATTATACCTGTTAATGTAAATAAGCTTAATATAATATTTGTAAATATTAATGATGCCATCAAGTCACTGTCCAAGTCATACATTATAGACAATACCAATGCATTCATTGCAGTGCTCATACCAGCCTCCAATAATCCAATATTAAATGCCATGCCTCCAATATTTACTAGTCTCAACAATATGTAAATTATAATAGGTGATATTACTAGTTTTATTACAGATACTATTAATGAATCTGATATATTCTTTCCTATGCCCCTGAAATCTAGACTTAATCCTAATGCCAACATGATTAATGCAATAGTTGCATCTCCAAAATAGGTTAGGATGTTTTCGACAACATAGATTAACTCTATGTTAAAGATGTTGAAGATTAATGCTATTATGACAGCCCATACTGGTATGAATTTAACGGCATTCATGAGCACCTGTCTTCTATTTCCACCAAATCTTTTTACAAGAATCATACCGTATGAAATAAATAGTATTGTAGTGGAAAGGTCGAAAAATATTGCATTAAGTAGGCCGTCATTTCCAAATACTCCTAATGATACTGGAAAACCAATGAATCCTGTGTTCATCATCGATACTGCTAATATTATGGTCCATGTGGTTTTCTCGGAATATCCTCTGATTCTGCAGTAAATAAAGGCCATTACTGCCAATATGATACTTAATATCAATCCCAATACTGGTAGCATCAGCATATCATGTGAAATGTCTGCCTTATATAAGTTCATAAAAATCATGCAGGGCAAACATACATATATCACGATATCTGTTAAAGTTACACGATCACGTTGTTTTAGAACATTTGTCTTCTTTAGGAAATATCCCAATAATATCATCAAGGTAGGCATTAATATGATTTCAACAGCACTTGGCATTAAACACTCTCCTTCATTATATTTTCTCTTATACTATTAGTTTTATTAAACAATTTATCTAAATGTATTGGATTGGATAATCCTAGACTTAGGATAAAACTGTATAAATTATCAATAATTAAAGTATTAAGGGATAAGTTTATAATATTCTTCTGACTTATATTTTATATGGAATTATAATTTATGGAGTTATACAATGGGTAGTTTTAAAAATTTAGAAGAAGCAACAGAATTTTTTAAAGAAGATAAATTTGCAACAAGTAATGGAATAAAGATAGATGAATTGAATGATGAATCATGTAAGTGCAGTATGATATTAAATGAGAATCATAGAAATGCATATGGTGGCGTGATGGGTGGTGTAATATTTACACTAGGTGATTTTGCATTTGCAGTACTGTCAAATCATATACATCAGCTGACAGTTGCACAGCAGGTTAGCATTAACTATTTGAGTGCTCCAAAAGGTGATAAGTTAATGGCAAATGCATATCTTAAAAAGACGGGCAGAACATCTACAATAATAAACATAGACATATCTGATGAAACCGGACGTGAAGTAGCACAGTTTATTGGAAGTGGATTTAAATTAAATATGAAATAGAATTTTCTATTTAAATATTCACATTTTTACCTTTTACTAATCAAATATTAATGTATATATTAAATAACCATTTTTTCTTAAAAAAAAGAGGAAGAGTATTGAAGATTAATCATGTAAATAATATTGTTTTACTAGTTGTATTACTTCCTTTGCTTCCTTTGTCTGACTTGATGGAACCTTAAATTCTATGGGTTGTCTGATTAATTCTCCTTCAATCATTGTCATATGATTATTTACCACACCGATTTTTATATCTACATCTATATCAAGAGTACCTGCTGTTTCAAAGGATATTGAAGATATTGATTTTTTAGGATAGAATTTCACTTCCTTTTTTTGTCTGGTTACTCCCTGCACATCTACAGTATATATTCCATAATTGGTCAATATAACTGCATCACGTAGGAATTCAAAGGACTGTATTACCTCTTCATCTTCAGATAGGTATTCCTCTATTAATGTTGCATCCAATCCCACATCTGCATATCCTACCATTTTACCTAAAAATCCCATGAATTATCATCACCTTTAAATTTTATAATCATTATTATAATATTACAATTATTTAAGTTATCCTATTACATACTAATATTATTAATGGAGTTTTAATTATGGTTGAAGATATAATTGTTCGTGGTGCAAGAGTGCATAACTTGAAGAATATTGACATAAACATACCATTGGGTAAGATTGTAGCAGTATCTGGAGTATCAGGTAGTGGAAAATCATCACTTGCCCTTGGTGTATTGTATGCTGAGGGATCAAGACGCTACCTTGAGGCATTATCCACGTATACAAGACGTAGAATTACACAATCATCCAAGGCCAAGGTAGATTCGGTTGAACATGTACCTGCAGCACTTGCTCTTCATCAAAGACCACAAACTCCTGGTATAAGAAGTACTTTTGGAACACAATCAGAACTGCTTAATTCACTACGATTATTGTATTCAAGATGTGGCAGTTACAAGTGTCCTAATGGACATTACAATAGGCCATCCATCAATGTCTCATTGGAAAAGGCAATAATATGTGAAGTGTGTGGTGTTGAATTTTATGGATTGGGTGCTGAGGAATATGCATTTAACTCTGATGGTGCATGCAGCTGTTGTGGAGGTACAGGTATTTCTCATGAGATTGACATATCCACATTGGTGCCTGATGAATCACTTACTCTGGAGGAGGGTGCAGTCAGAAGCTGGAATCTCTTTGGACTGTCCAGCATGTATTATGTGGCAAAGGAGATGGGTGTTCCAATAGATGTACCCTTTAAGGACTTGACTGATAAACAGAAAGATATAGTTTATCATGGAGAAGAAGTTAAAAAAGAAGTAGTTATTCCTGGAAATGGAAAGGCATTTGAGTTAAACTTCACATATCGTAATGCTATCCGTGCAGTGGAGGAAGCATTAAAGGGAGCTAAAAGTGAGAAGGGTCTTGCAAAGATAAATAAGTTTCTTAAAGTTACTACTTGTCCTGAATGTAATGGTGCAAGAATCAACAGCTATGCAAACAGTACATTGATAAATGGTAAAAATATTACTGAAGTCTCATCTATGAGTCTTGATAATCTATGCAATTGGATAGAAGAGAGTATTCAATTATTGGATGATGAAGTGTATAGTATGGCAGAGGTGATTTTTGAGGAGTTTATGGATAATGCTAGAAGTCTTAAATCATTGGGTTTAGGATACCTTTCACTGGACAGGCCATCAAATACATTATCTACAGGGGAGCTTCAAAGGGTTCAGCTTGCACGTACTATAAGAAACAAGACAACAGGAGTATTGTATGTGTTGGATGAGCCATCTATCGGATTGCATCCTGATAATATTGAGGGTCTTAAGCAGGTGATGAAGACGTTGATAAGTGAAGGAAACAGCATTATATTAGTTGATCATGATACTATGATACTTGAGGCTGCCGATTACATGATTGAGATAGGACCAGGTAGTGGAGATGATGGAGGACAAATCATTACTCAAGGCCCGATAAGTGACATTATAGAAAATCCCGATTCTCAGATTGCCAAGTATCTTACACAAGAGGCTGATATTATAGTAAGGGATATTAAAAATGAGGATGAACTATTTGACTTTGGAAAAATATCATTGAAGACTGATAAGTTACATAATGTAGGTCCGTTAAATGTAGAGATACCTCGTCGATGTCTAACTGTTATTACAGGTACATCAGGTAGTGGTAAAACCACTCTTGTATTGGAAAGCCTGTATCCGGCAATAAAAAGCAGATTAGACAATGAATATCTACCGGAACATATAAAGAACATAGACTATAATGGCATTGAGAAGGTTGAACTGATTGATTCAATACCTATTGGAAAGAATGTTAGAAGTACAGTAGCTACATATACAGGACTTCTTACACCTATTAGAAAGTTATATGCAAATACTAAGAATGCAAGGAATGATAACTTGGATATGAAGGATTTCACATATAACACGGGAAGTCTTAAATGTCCAACATGTCAGGGAACAGGATCTATTAATATGGATGTGCAGTTCTTGCCTGATGTAGAGATAGAATGTCCTGACTGTGAAGGTTTGCGTTACAATAAGCAATCTGACAAATACAGGTATAATGATCATACGATAAAAGAGCTTATGAAGATGACCATAAAGGAGGCGATGAATGTATTTGTTGATGAGTCTAAGATTAGAAATAAGCTTGAGGTATTAGTTGATATGGGACTGGGATATCTTACACTTGGTGAGGCCACACCAACATTATCTGGTGGTGAAGCACAGCGATTGAAGTTATCCAAGCATATTAATAAGAAACAGCTTAAAACATTGTTCCTATTTGATGAGCCTACTATAGGTTTACATCCAAAGGATGTTTCAAAACTAATTGAGATATTTGACAAGCTAATAGAAAATGGCGCTACACTTGTTGTAATAGAACATGATAGGGATCTTATAAGAAATGCTGATTACATTATTGATATAGGATTTGACAGGATTAAACAAGAGGGAAAAATAATAAAGAGTGGAACATTAAATGATATAATGTCATGTGATGATAGTATAACCGGTAAATACTTATGATAAGTAGCTTAGTTACCTGTACTTGTTGAGGTAATCGGATAGGAATATGCTAAAGTCCAAGAGATAACTTCTAAACTCCCCATAATCTCCCGTTTCTTCTGTTTTTTCTAATTGTTTGTAGAATTCCTTCATTGATTTATCATTAATGTTATTTGCAGTAGTCCATTTATCAAGAAATTCCACATCTTCCTCTTTTAGTGTTTCATAACATAATATTGAATCTATTATGCCTTGAAGTGCTGATAAGAGTAGTATTGCAGGCTTATATAATGGTGATCGTTTGATTAACATGAAATTTGTAAGTAGGCATTTTGCATCATTTGGATTGATTTGGCCCTTTTCAATTATGTATTGTAATTTCAAATGAAGATACTTTAAAAGGTCATGATTTAAATCAAAGTTATTGTTTTCAAACCAATTTACCAGTAGCTGAAAATGATTATCTGATACTTCTTGTGAATATTTAAACTTCTGGATAAGACCATATAGATAATTCAAGTCCAAATCTATGTTTCTGTCAAAGTCTCGTTTTGCACGAGAGGATCTATAGGAATAATACTTCAAATGATTGCTTCTGTTTTTCTCATAATTACCAAGATAATTATACAGGTCATATGTAACCTGAGCATCAGCCAATGCATTATGTGCATCATAATTCTTCTTTAAAATATGAGTAACCATATACTCAAGCTTATAACTTTCAGATTCAATATTACGCTTTGCAGCCCTCAAGGTACAGTAATACTTGAATGATGGAATGCCCATATCATAACGGGCAAGACTCTTTGATATTACACCCAAATCAAAGGTAATGTTCTGTCCCACAATAACATTATCCGTAACAATATCATCAATCTCACTCCAGTAATCCTGGAAAGTAGGTGCATCCACCACATCCTCCGGATGAATGCCTGTAAGCATTATATTGAAATCATCAAATTCATCCTCCGGATTAATCAATGAATAAATCTCATCAACCTTCCTGTTGTCCTTTACCACTACTATACCAATAGATGATATGCTGTCACACTTTCCATTAGGAGTTTCCAAATCAAGTACTATAAAATCCTTCATCACAAATCACTACATTATACTTATATCATTAATTTTATATATTCTAATCTCAATTGTCTTGGTTTAACAGCCAATTCAATTTATTCCAAAATGACCTCTTATGATGCCTGTAGCCTCTAAGGCTATGGACCATCTCATGACAAATGGTATCTATTATCTCATTCTTATCATAGAATATCAACTTCTTATTCAATTTAAATTCCTTCATACTACCACATTGACCAAAATCGGTTTTGCTGTTCCAGAAAATAATTTTACGAGGCTTGATATCTAACTTTTTGGAATATTTATAATTTATTTGCATACAATACTTTTTAAATTCTGTAGGTGTGAAGAAATTATAATAATTATCATCCTTAAAATATCGTTTTTCATACCTTTTGACTATTCCCCTCTTATCCAATAGATAATTATATACATCTTCCTCCATTATATTCTCATCTGTAATTATGATATAATCTGATTTATGAATTATATCCTTTTTATCATAATGATTCTTAAAAAACCATACGGGGATTCTCATATCATTGATACTGACTGCATACTTGTATTCTATATAGTCACAGCATCCTGTGTATATCATCCTAAATTTATCTTCCATACAATATCACCACTAAAAATAACATTACTTAAACTGTCAATATTCATTTGTCTTATCCTTAAACTTGTAATAATTCTTCATTCATCTTTCACAAATATTCCTTTATATAAAAAGGATTACTATCAATAACTACTGTTTCATCCATCTTAGCCTTAGACTTAAGATAGTTATAAGTCTATGTTTAAACATGCCTCACATATACATAATATCTTACACCCCAATAATTTTGGATTTATTGTACTATATAATATAGAGTATATTATGCCATATAAATATTTCGTTTTTAATAAAGTAAAATTGTTAAATAAAAACAGATAAAATCTAATAGATAATATTCGGTAACTAATAATAATTTAATAAAAAAATAAATGACTAATCAATAGTTATAATTATGTTACTAATATTATAACTATAATAAAAAATACATAAAAATCAACAAAGACAATCAAATATACTCAGTCAACTAAGAATAATATATAAGTAAATAGATAATTTTTTAATAATTGGAATATAACTAAAAACGATGATACAAAAATATACTCCAAATAAAGTCATCTAAAAATAAATACTATCTATCCTAAAAAAAAATTAAAATTCCTAAAGTAAAAAAAATTGTTTATTAACCAGGACAGCAAAACTAACAAGCAAATGAGTATCTGGTGAATATCTTAACTTAAAAAAATTATTATATTAAACTAGTTAAAAATTTATAGAATATGAATGTAAAAAAAAATAGTTTTTGGAGATATTATCTCCAACAAATAGGATTTAAGCTATGATTATTTGTTTATTATCTTCTAACTTTTCATAGTCATTAGATAAAAATACTGCAGTTAAGTTAAATGTTCCTGCTTTTTGACTTTCAGGTAGAGTATATTCTAATGTAACCTCATTATTTACTACTTTTGCATAGATTACCTTTCCATTAGCGTCTTTAACAGTTTTACCATTTATTTTAAAGACTACTTTACCTGAGTTAATTATATTAGATCCATCTGTAATTGTTGCTTTTAATGTAATTTTTGAACCTACTGTAGTTTCAATGTTTTCTGTTGTGATTTTAGGACTTTCATGTTTTAGGGTTATTGATGTTTCGTCACTTGTTAATTTATCACATTTTGATGATCCGGAGTATGTAGCTTGAATAGCTGTGTCATTATTGTTCCATATTTCTGTAACGGTATAGTTTATTGTTGCTACACCATTTGTTACTTTAGCATAGATTACCTTACCAGTTGCATCTTTAAGTGTTTTACCATTTACTTTAAATACTATTTTACCTGCTGAAACATCTGTTAATACTACGCCATCTTGTTCTATTTGTGCTGTGATATTAACTGTATCTCCTATGGATGCTTCAATTGGGTTAATCACTAGTTTTGGAGGAGTAGTTACCTTTATCACAACTTCGTTTGTTTTAATATCTAATGCTGGATTATATACATATATCGTGTATGTTCCTGATGTGTCTTGTGTAAATGGACTGGTTGATTGAGTTGTATTAATTGTATTTATATCATTTACAAATATCTGATTTATAGATTTTTCTAATAAATCCTGATAGAATGATGGATTAGTTAATGTTAACGGATAGCTTAATGTTGCTTCTTCTTCAGATGATATGTCATCTTTATCTGTTGATAAGCTAAATTCTTCATATGATATTTTTGTATCTTCATAAGTGTTGTCAGACATATCAGGTGTTGTTCCAACAATGTATAATGTTTCATCACTTGCTGTGTTTGATTTGAACGTGTTGTTATTTAATGTTATATTTGAAGTTTCTGCATATAATACTGCTGCTTTAGTAGCATTGTTTGAATCAAATACGGTTGTATTAATATTAGTTATACCCTTTGTGTATATTACTCCACCGGTTACTGCAGAGTTATTGATAAATTTACTATCAGTTAGATTTAAAACCCCTATATTTGCACTTAATGCTCCACCAGTTTCAGCAGTGTTATTTTCAAAGGTACAATTAGTGAGATTTAATTTATTGTTACCATAAAATATTGCTCCACCAATTCTTTTTGCATAGTTATTTGTAAATGTGGTGTTTGTTACATTTAAATTATTATCTGTGGCTATGGCTCCACCAATATTATTATTTGTATTGCCGTCAAAGATTGAGTTTGATATGGTTAATGTTCCCATATTATATATCGCTCCACCATAACTACTGGAACCTGCTACACTGTTGTTGATAAAACGACTATTATTTATTGTTAATGTAGCCATATTTACATTTACTGCTCCTGCAGAACCTGAAAGTGCCTTATTATTTATGAAAGTACAGTTGTCAATAGTGGATTTTTTACCAGTGAAATCCTGTACATTCAATACTCCACCTATACTACTTGTAGCAGTGTTGTTGATGAATGTGGAATCAGCTATATTAATCTGACTCATACATTGAATTGTACCTCCAGGTCCACTTGACCTATAGTTTTGTAGTGTAATGTTATTCAAGGTCAAATAGTTATTCATCTGAACTAATGCAAATTTGTATTTATTATTACCATCTAATATTAATCCATTACCATTTATGGTTAAATTTTTATTTGATGATCCACCCCATGTGATTTGAGCTGTTGCATTATAATCACCAGGAGCTAATGAGATAACCACCGGAGAGCTAGCTGTCTTAGCATTGTTTATTTCTGTAATCATTTGACTATAACTGGTAACGCTAACTTCTGATGCATCCTGTTTTAAATTCTTATTAATATCAATATTTTTATCATTCGTTATTTTTACTTCATTTTGAACAGTATTCTGTTCTATTGGTTGATTTATAGTTGCATCTTCACTAATATCCAATGAATCATCAGCTACATCACTAGAATATACTGATGATATTGAAAAGAACAATAGTGCAGTGATGACTATAAACATAAAGACGTTCTTCGTCATATTACACACCATAATAATATTAATTTTTTTTTGGTAATTATAGATAATTACTTTTTATTTCATATATTTGGTATTTAATTATATTCATTTAATAATATGTATATCTTGTTATCAAATTCATAATTAATAACACAAAATAATGAAAAATTAATACCAAATACATTATATCATATTAACAATAGATTAACAACATAAATTACAAGATTATACCATAAAACAAATTTATATGCACATGACATTTAAATCTAAAAAAGACAATTATATATCATAACAAATATGTAATATTAAATAAATAGTTAAAGTAACATGTTAAGTATTCAATAAGCAGATATTAATAAAAATATATCTATAAACATGACAATCCCCTATTTTTAATACAAGAACTAACCATCCAAAAAGATATAATTAAGTAATATTAAAAGAATATTATTCTTTATGAAAGAAATATTTTCAAAAAATAAAGTAAATATTGGAAGACAGACCGAACTAGATATTGCAAAAGCATTATCAATCATATTCATGATATTCTTACACGCTCTAATGGTAGTAAGTGTATTTAATAATGAAATATCAATACCATACCAATTAATCATAGGAAATATACTAGGCAAACCATATGCGGCTCCAATATTCATGTTCTGCATGGGAGTAGGAGTTGTATACTCCAGACATAGCCAAGCAGATGTAATGATTAAAAGAGGTGTTAAACTATTTCTATTAGGAATTCTTGTAAATGTATTTGAATTCTTCATACCATGCTATCTATCAGGTATTCTATTACATAGATGGGACATATTCCCAACAGCAGGAGGATTATTACTATTCTGTGTAGATATATTGGCATTTGCCGGATTATCATTCATACTAATGGGAATATTAAAGAAATTCAACCTATCAAATAAAGCCTGGCTAATCATCGCAGCAATACTATCAATACTAGGAACACTCCTAAGATTCACCGATTTCCACAATGATATAATAAACCTATTTGCTGGCAACTTCATAGGAAGCGCCGGAGGATTTACAGCATTTCCACTATTCAACTGGTTCATATTCCCAGCAATGGGATACATCTGGGGACAATACTTTATAAGATGCAAAGACAAAAACAAATTCTTCAAATATTGGCCAATACTACTATTAATATCAATAGTCTACTTTGTAGCATCAACACAAATACCTGATGCTTTCTTAATAGACAACCATCATTACTACTTTATGACAACACCAGATGCAATAATGTGCCTAATAAATATACATGGATGCATAGGACTATGTTACATAATAAAAGACAAACTACCCGAAAAAATAACAAAAATATTTACCATACTAAGCACACACATAACAATAATATACGTCATACAATGGCTAATAATACCAATAATAATGATACTAATCGAATACTACATCAAAGGCATAGTATTCACAGATCTAACCCTATTTACATACTCAATCATCATAATAATCATATCAACAATAATATCAATATACATCAAAAAAATAATCACACCAAAACACAAAACCAAATAAACTACTTCT
>SUTR01000064.1 GCA_015062825.1 Methanosphaera stadtmanae | reverse complement strand
AATGATGAAGAAGTAAACGGTACCATAACAATAACAGACGGACAAGTAACAGTAACAAGTGATGAAAAAACATTAACTTACACACCAACCATTAGTGGAGATAAAGTTTTAAATATAACTTTCACGGATTCTGACAATAAATATGATCCAATCCAGAAAACTCTTGATATAACCGTTTATCCAGTAATATTGTCAATTGATTCAATAAATGCTAATGTATATGATGTCATAAACATAACTGCAAGAATAACTGCGGCAGACAATACATTAACTGATATAAATAATGGTAAAGTAGTCTTTAAAATAAATGGTAAAACACTTAAAGATGACAATGGTAAGGTAATCTATGCAAAAGTAGTTAATGGAATTGCAACCATAGAAAACTATACAGTTCCATCAAGTTGGAATAAGGAAAATATAACAATTGAAGCAGTATACTCTGGATCAATTCAACAACAATCCTTAAGAAGTACAAAAGAAGTGATGAACATTTCAGAAGCATCATATACAATTACAACCGAAGACATAACAGCAACAAAAGCAAGTACAATCACAATTAATGCCACAGTAACATGCAATGACATGACTATCAACAGTGGAAAAGTAGTATTTAAAATAAATGGTAAATCATTAAAAGATGCTAATGGAAAAATCATTTATGCACAAGTAACAAACAATACTGCAAGTATTGAATATACATTACCACAAAATTACAAAGCTAAGATGTATACCCTAACTGCTGTTTATATATCATCAGAAAATAACAGAATAGAAACAAACAAGAACTTAACAATAACAAACGATTAAATAAAATACAGGTATATAATAATATCATATTTTCTTCATTTTATTCTTTTTTTTTAAAATATTTATCGTTCAAATTTAATAGAATTTGACAGTTTTCTACTTTTCTGGATGAATATTATATTATTTCATTTAATAGTTGTTCTAATACCATATAATATGAATAGTATGATGGTTAATCATATTAATAATCAAAATTATCTTTCATAAATTATATTCCTCTATTATTTTTTTGCTCTTTAATACATTTTGAAAGTTATTTAATTCTATAATTCCATTATCTATCTTCTCAAGCAATGATAAGTCAAGTGTCCCATCACCAAGTGGTAAATGTTGATCATTAATTCCATTATTATCATGTAAATGACAGTAACTGATATTTCTAAGTGACAACAACTCTTCCAAATTATCAGTTGTATTTGCATGTCCAGTATCAATTGTTAGAAGACAATCAGTTTCATGTTGAATATATTCCATTTCATCAACATTAGTTGCAAGAAAAGATTTTCTATTGGGCATATTCTCAACAGATATATCAATACTTGTATTGTCTATTATTTCTTGAATACTTTCTATAGCAATTTCCAATGCAAATTTTCTTATGCGTTCATCAATTCGACCAATTTTACCCGGATGTATTGTCATGCTGGTTGCTCCCAAATTTTTTGCAACTTCTCCACAGTATATCATTTGATTGATGCTTTCTGTGCGTATACCCTTGTTTAGACTTGCAATATTAATATCTACAGTAGCTGCATGTACCTTTAATTCCAGGTTACAGTTTTTGTATTCGGTCATATCCTTATGGTATAATACATCTTCTAGCAGTATTTCAATCATGTCAAAATCATGATTATGTGCTTCTTCTATAATTTCATTGTTGCTTTTCATAAATAATGATAATGTGCTAAATCCTACTTTCATAATTCTATCACATTCTAGTCATATTTTTTTATTTATATTTATGGTTAACATTATTAATCATTATTTAGATATATATCTTTATATGATATATTATTAGGATTTGATTTTTTAATGACTGAATATGATTATTTTAATGAGGCACAAACAGACTATGATTATGGTTGCAGGCCAGAAGAAAGAAGTATTCAAGAACATATTAATAAGGGTATTGTCAATATAGACAAGCCTTCCGGTCCAACATCCCATGAGGTTGATGTTTGGGTACGTGACATTATGGGTGTTGATAAGGTAGGTCATGGTGGAACTTTGGATCCGAAGGTTACAGGAGTACTTCCTGTTGCATTCAATACAGCTACACGTGCATTACCATTATTATTGATGTCTCCTAAGGAGTATGTTTGTCTGATGAGGTTACATCAACCGGTTGAATATGATGATATTATAGATGTACTTGATGAATTTACTGGTAAGCTATATCAGATGCCTCCTGTAAAGTCTGCAGTCAAACGTGAATTAAGAGTTAGATCAGTTTATGAAATAAATCTATTTGAGATTGAAAATAATCAGGATGTATTATTCAGGATTAAATGTGAAAGTGGTACTTATATTCGTAAGTATTGTCATGACATAGGTGAGGTACTGGGCTGTGGTGCTCATATGGCAGAGCTTCGTCGTACAATGGCTGGTAGCTTTACTGAGGAGGATAACCTTCAAACATTGCAGGATTTGACTGATGCATTTTATTTTTATAAAAATGAGGGTGAAGAATCAATTCTTAGGGATATGATTGTTCCTATGGAATATACAACCCGTAATGTAAAGAAGATATTTGTTAAGGATAGTGCTGTTGATGCAATTTGTCATGGTGCAAATCTTGCAAGCAGTGGTATAGTCAAGCTTAACAATAAAATTAATGTGAATAACACTGTGTGTCTTATGACATTGAAGGGTGAACTATTGGCAATAGGGAAAAGTTTATATAGTGCTAATGACATAATGAATATTGATACTAAAATAGTAGTGGATATTCAAAAGGTTTTTATATTACCTAATACATATCCTAAAATGTGGAAGTAATAATAGGAAAAAAATAATAAAAAATATTTTTTTAGTATATTATTCTTCAAAACACAAGCATATGATTTTTTATTAACTGTAGAACCTTTTAACATACGTGTTAAGGGGCGAGGTCTAATATATAATTATTATCTAATACTTATAGATAATATGTTGTGATTTTACATAGATTAGCTTTGGCTATGTAAGATTATTTGATGAATTATTTATATTCATGTGATATTACTCTTTGATAACTCTACATTTAATAAATTAGAGCTTTTGAAGATATATATTGAGAATGTAGATATTATTGTTTATATGAATAGATAATTATGGCTTATTTTAACATTTGCCGAGATAGTCTAGCTTGGTAAGGCGCAAGACTGGAAATCTTGTGGGCGTATGCCCTCATGGGTTCAAATCCCATTCTCGGCGCTTATAATTATCTTTTAGTTTAATATCTGGAAAAGAAATAATTCATTTAAAAAAATTACTTTTTTTGAACATTTTATTTATTATTTTTAATCAAACTTAAACTAAAACAGCTTTATGTTTTGACTAGATTATTTCAGAATTCGATTAAAATACATAAATAATACTTTTTCTAGATTCTAATGGTTAATTATATAATTCAAAGCTTATTTTTTCCTATTATTTATTTAATAATAGAAATTACTTCAAACACACATTAGAGTAATCTAGTATTTTTAATATAAATTTATAATAAAATTCAAAAATGGAGAATTTTTATGGCTGAACAAGAATTTAAACATATGGTTCGTATAACTCGTAAAGACGTTGACGGAAACAAAACAATAGTTACAGCTTTAACTGAAATCAAAGGAATAGGAAAAGCATTTGCACTTGCAATATGTAAAGTACTAGATCTTGACCAAGAACAACAAATTGGTTACATTGATGAAGCATCAGTTAATAAAATCGAAGAAGTTCTTGAAAACCCACAGGAATTCGGAATTCCTGAATGGTTATTAAACAGAAGAATCGATTATGCAACTGGAGAAACAACACACTTAATAGAATCTGACTTAGACATGACATTACGTGATGACTTAAACAGAATGAAAATGATCAGAAGTTACAAAGGTAAAAGACATGAAGTTGGTCTTCCTGTACGTGGTCAAAGAACTAAATCTACATTTAGACATGGTTCATCTGTAGGTGTAAGTAAATCAAGAGGATAAATAAAATCATAAAAACTTTTTAAAAAAATAAACTAATTAAGGAGATTTGATTATGGGACATCCAAAAAAACCACGAAAACAATATGACACTCCATCACATCCATGGAATGCAGATCGTATAAAAGAAGAAAACAGATTAGCTACAAAATATGGATTAAAAAACAAAAAAGAAATATGGAAAGCAGAATCAAAAGTTAAAAGATTCAGAAGAGATGCTCGTATTCTTTTAGGTATGGATCCAGAAGAAGCTAAAGTAGAAACAGAACAATTATTAAACCATCTTGTAAGAACAGGTATCCTATCACCTAATGCTAAACTTGAAGAAGTGTTAGATATTAACGTTGAAGATGTACTTAGAAGAAGATTACAAAGTTTAGTACACAAAAGAGGTTTAAGTCAAACTGCTAACGAAGCAAGACAATTTGTAGTGCATGGACACATTACCCTAAACGGTAAAAAAATTAATGCACCAGGACACATTGTTGACAAAGCAGATGAAGAAAACATAGGTTTCTATCCAGGTTCACCAGTTGCAAGAGAAGTTGAAACAGCAGGTACAACTGAAACAGCTGATGAAGAACCAGCAGAAGAATAAATCCTAGTTAAACAGTTGAAAAGCAAAAATAAATAATATATTTATAGGTGATAATATGGCAGAAAAAGAGAAATGGGGTGTAGCACACGTATACTCATCTTTTAACAATACTATTATAACTGTAACTGATATTACTGGTGCTGAAACTATCACACAATGGTCTGGTGGAAAAGTAGTTAGATCAGATAGACAAGAATCATCACCATTTGCAGCAATGGAAGCTGCAACAAGAGTAGCAGATGATATAAAAGAAAAAGGAATTGCTGGACTTCATATTAAAGTACGAGCTTCTGGAGGAAACGGTCCTAGAACACCTGGGCCTGGTGCTCAAGCAACCATAAGAGCATTAGCAAGAGCTGGTATAAAAATTGGTAAAATTGAAGACGTAACTCCTATACCTCACGACGGTACTGGTAGACCTGGTGGTAAAAGAGGTAGAAGAGTATAAGTATTTTAAGAAAGGGTCATAGTATGAATATAGAACTTATAGAAAAGGATGATGAAAGAGTTGTATTTGTAGCAGAAGGTGTAGATGATACTTTTATAAATACAATAAGAAGAATATGTCTTGTGGAAATTCCTACACTTGCAATAGAAGATGTAAACATTTTCAAAAATGATGCAAAGATGTTCGATGAAGTATTAGCACATAGACTTGGATTGATTCCTATCAAAACAGATTTGGATTCATATGTAATGCCATCTGAATGTGATTGTGATTCTCATTGTTCAAATTGTAGTGTTTCATTTCTTTTAAAAGAAAGAGGTCCTAAAATAGTATATTCAAAAGATCTTAAATCCGACGACCCAGCTATTACACCAGTTTATGATACTATACCAATAGTAAGACTTCAAGAAGGCGAAGAAGTAGAATTAGAAGCTATAGCAGAACTAGGATTAGGTTCAGAACATGCTAAATGGCAGGCAACAACAACCTGTGGTTACAAATACTATCCGAAAGTAGAAATTGACCAGGATAAAATTACAGACTTAGAACAGTATGTTGAAGAATGTCCAAGGAAAGTTTTACAGCTTGAAGATGACACACTTGTAACAAAAGATGTATATAAATGTTCAACTTGTAAAACATGTCAAAGATTATCCGAAAAAGATGATAATGCAATCAATGTTTCATTTGAAGAGGGCAAATATATATTCAAACTAGAAACAGACGGATCACTTGAACCATTAGAAGTTCTTACAATAGCTTGTGATATACTATCAGAAAAAGCAGATAATCTCATAGACTTTGTTATGAATGAGGAGGAATAAGTAAAATGAAAATTACAAAAACAAACCCAAATACTTTAAATTTAATAGAATCCCTCACTAAACAATCATCTGCAGAAGATGCTCCTATATGGAAAGCTGTTGCTAATGAATTAAAACGAGCTAATAGGAAAACTAAAGAAGTAAATGTATACCATATAGAAAAATATTCTGACAATGATGAAACAGTACTTGTACCTGGAAAAGTTTTAGGTGAAGGACTAATTACAAAAAGCGTAACTGTAGCAGCATTTAAATTTTCTAAAGAAGCTGAAAACAAAATTACAGCTGCAGGTGGAAAATGCTTAAAAATAGATGAACTTATGGCAGAAAATCCTAAAGGATCTAATGTAAAAATCTTAAAATAGGTGAATGATAATGGTAACTATAATAGACGGAGAAGGACTCGTACTAGGTAGACTTGCAAGTACAGTTAGTAAAAGACTCTTAAACGGAGAAGAAATCACTATCATTAATGCTGAAAAAATAATCATATCTGGTAATAAGGACTACATCTACGCAAGATACAAACAACGAGTAGATAGAGCAAGTATCTCAAACCCAAGAGATTTAGGTCCTAAATATCCACGTAGACCAGATGATATCTTCAGAAGAACTGTTAGAGGAATGATTCCTTACAGAAAAGCTCACGGAAGAACAGCATATAAAAACTTAAAAGTCAATGTTGGAGTTCCTAAAGAATTAGAAGGACAAGAAGTAGAAGTTGTAAAAGAAGCACAACCTAGAAATATCGTTAAAAGTATGGAATTAGGTAAAGTTTCAAAATTATTAGGAGCAAAATTCTAAATAAATCAATGGTCGTGTAAATATGAGTAAAGTAGTACATACTAGTGGAAAAAGAAAAACAGCTATTGCTAGAGGTACTGTAAGAGAAGGTACTGGTAGAGTAAGAGTAAACCGTAAACCAGTTGAATTATACAGTCCAGAATTAGCAAGATTAAAAATACAAGAACCATTAGAATTAGCAGGAGATATTGTTGACTCTGTAGACATCAGCATAAGAGTTGTTGGTGGAGGAGTAATGGGACAAGCAGAAGCTGCTCGTATGGTAATAGCAAAAGGTTTAGTTGAATATACTGGAGATATGAAACTTAAAGATAGGTATGTTCAATACGATAGAACAATGTTAGTAGGAGATCCACGTCGTTCAGAGCCTAAAAAATATGGTGGACCTGGAGCAAGAGCTAAAAACCAAAAAAGTTACAGGTAATCTCTTATGTTACTCGTAAGATGTTTCTCATGTGGAAAAGTTATATCAGCTAGTTATGATGAATTTAAAGAAAGAACTGAAAAAGGAGAAGATCCTGGAGAAGTTTTAGATGACTTAGGAATTCATAAATACTGCTGTAGAAGAATGTTCATTTCACACGTTGATGTATGGTAATGAATATAACAAACTAAAACAGGAGCTAAATATAATAGTATAAATCTATTAAGGACTCCCCTCTCTTTACCTTATTCTATTAGGATAAAAGGGGATTTAGTTAAAGTAGATGATTAGTATAAATTATATCAGAAAGGAGCATAACATGCAATCTAGAAAAGATACAAGATTCGAAAGAGCTAGATTAATCGGGTCACGTGCATTACAAATTTCTATGGGAGCAAAACCTGTGGTAGATTTTGAACCAGATGAGGATTCAATTAAAATAGCTATACGTGAATATGAGGAAGGAGTACTTCCTTTAGATGCAATAGTATTAGAAGATAACTAAATCTTTTATATTAATTGAATTTCTGAGTATAGAAAAAATAAACTTTCTTATTTATACACTTATAGGAAATAAAAAAGTAGCCCTTTAATTGAACAACTATTTCTACATTTTAAAAAGAGGTGTTTTTTATGGATAGTGTAATTGAAGACGTAAGGTTAAGAAAAATTATAGATAGTAGAGGAAACCCGACAGTTGAAGCTGATGTTTTAACATGGAATGGTTTTGGACGTGCAGCAGCACCTAGTGGAGCAAGTACTGGAGTAAACGAAGTAACTTCATTTCCTGAAGGTGGAGTAGATCAAGTAATCAATGAAGTAGAAGACTTAATCAGCTCTGAAATAATAGGAATGGAAGCAGAAGACTTAAGAGAAATCGATGAAGTACTAAAAGAAATTGATGGAACAGACAACTTCCAAACAATAGGTGGAAACACAGCTGTAGCAGTATCCATGGCAGTTGCAAAAGCAGGTGCATCAAGTTATAACATGCCATTATACAAATTCTTAGGTGGTATTATGCCAACATCAATACCATTCCCATTAGGAAATATGATAAATGGTGGAGCACATGCTGGTACAAATGCACCAGATATACAGGAATTTCTAGTAATACCAGTTGGAGCATCAAGTATACTAGAAGCAATGGAAACAAATATCAATGTTCACAGAAAAATTAAATCAAAAATTCAAGAAAAAGATGATACATTTACTGGTGGAAAAGGAGACGAAGGTGGATGGGCACCTAACCTTACAAATGAAGAAGCTCTTGAAATACAATTTACTTCATGTGAAGAAGTAAGTGATGAAACTGGAGTTACTGTAAGACCAGGACTTGATGTTGCTTCAAGTGAATTCTGGAATGAATCAGAAGGTAAATATGTATATGAACGTGAAGGTGTATCAAGAACTGTTGAAGAACAAATTGATTACATTGCAGATTTAATAGATACTTACAAATTCTTCTATGTAGAAGATCCTATTCAGGAAAATGACTTTGAAGCATTTGCTGAATTAACCAAAAAATCTGGTAAAGACTGTTTAATCTGTGGAGATGACCTATTTGTAACCAATGCTAAAATATTAGCAGAAGGAATAAAACAAAATGCAGGTAACTCACTAATTATCAAACCAAACCAAATTGGTACATTAACCGATACATATAACACTATTCAATTAGCAAAATCAAACAAATATGTACCTGTTGTTTCACACAGATCAGGAGAAACTACTGATGAAACAATAGCACACTTAGCTGTAGCATTCCAAGCACCAGTTATAAAAACTGGGGCTGCTGGTGGAGAAAGAATTGCTAAACTTAATGAGTTAGTCAGAATCGAGGAAGAATTACCTAATCCTAAAATGGCTGATTTATAATCGGAGTTTATATGAATATCATTATATCTGGTGATTGTATAGGATATAAATGTCTTGAATGCCTTGACATATGTCCAATGTTAGTATTTGATTTATCCGATAAAACATTAGAGGTAAATCAAGACAAATGTGTTGGATGCACTCAATGCATACAGGTATGTCCATATGATGCAATTACACTAGAGTACTGATAATGATTATAATCGTATATTAAGGAACAAATAATTAACAAATATATAAGAGGTAAAAACATGACAGAATTATTAATACCTTTAGATAAGTACCTTGCAGCTGGATTACATATAGGTACTCAACAAAAAACCAAAGATATGGAAAAATACATATACAGAGTAAGAGCAGACGGCCTTCATGTATTAGATGTAAAAAGCAGTAATGATAAAATAATTGTAGCTGCAAAATTATTATCAAAATATGACCCTGATGATGTTCTTGTAGTATCAACAAGACAATACGGTCAAGCACCTGTTAAAAAATTCGGAGAATTAACAGGTACAAAAACAATACCAGGTAGATTCATACCAGGTACATTAACAAATCCAAATTATTCTAAATTTATAGAACCAAAAATCTTAGTTGTAACTGACCCAAGATCAGATTCACAAGCAGTAATTGAAGCAAGACAAAATGGTATACCTGTAGTTGCATTATGTGATACAGAAAACCTATTATCCAATGTTGATGTTGCAATTCCTGTAAACAACAAAGGACGTAAAGCTATTGCTTTAGTTTACTGGTTACTTGCAAGACAAGTATTAAGAAACCGTGGAATCTTATCAAGTGATGAAGAATTTGATGTAGATCCTACAGACTTTGAATTAAAAATATAAATTTAAAATAAGTATTAATAGAAGACAATGCTCTTCTATTTATTATAATTTCTTTTTTTTTTGAAAATTTTATTAATAAGAATATTTAATCCTATTTTTTCTAGATACTATTTTTTAATAATTGCTGATGTATATCCTACAACAGAATCATAATCACCGGATACTTGTCCACTATTTGAGTATCTTAAGCACTTTGAGTTATAAGCATTCATCAGCTGTGCATATGTAATGGCAGTTATTGTAGGTCCATATCCACACATGCTAATATCATAGTCAATGATATCCATTATTAGCTGTTTGGAATCCATATCTTCAATGGAATTTATAACCTTCTTATCAAGATATTCTGCAGTTTCACTATCTTCATAATGGGTTAGGTCAGTACTTGCAATTACTATGCAATCCCTGTTTAATTTATTCTGAACATCATAGATGCTTTTTGCAAGATTCTTACATAACTTCAGTTCCTGTTTTCCAATGATGATAGGAACAATCTTAAAGTTGGAATTGTTAACATTTGCAATATATTGAAGAAATGGCAATTCTACTTCAATACTATGTTCTCTTATATGTGCAGATTCATCGAGTGTTACATTAAAATCAACTTTATCTAATTCTTCACAAAATTCAACATCAACATCTACATCACCTAACGGTGTATTCCATTTATTGCTAGTTGATACTGATATTTCCCTACCAATACCTGTATGATTAGGTCCAATAATCACAATAGTCTCAGGCAACCTGTCATATAACAGCTGCTTAAATGCATAAGAAGCAGTAAGACCCGAATAAACATAGCCGGCATGAGGAACAACAACACTAGAAATACATCTGGTTGATTCATTAATCTCAACATCACCCACACGACTAAACAAATCATCAATAATATCTAATAAAGAATTAAAATCACCAGGATAAAACATCCCTGCAACACAAGGCTCTCGAATCATTAAATATCAACTCACATAATTAATATGTTAATATGTTTATCATTAATAATATTTATACAAAAACTAGAAAAATGAAAATAAAGTTTATTAATACAATATACGAAGGTTATTTAAATAAAAAAAAATTTTTAAATAAAAAAAAATTTTAAAAGAAAGTGTATATACACTTATTCTTTTGCAGCTAATTCTACATCTTCTGCTTTTATAGTTTTACGACCTGCATGTTTAGCTAATTGGGTAGCACGTTCAGCGATGTCTTCTCCTACTTCTTCAAGGATTTTACCGAATTCTTTTGCAGCGTCTTCGCTTACTCTTTTAGCACCAGCATTTTGTAAGATTCTTTTTAAAGGTGCAATTGGTAATTCTGCCATACTTTTTTTCCTCCCTTTTATTCTATAATACTATATATAACTTCATATTATATAAAGTATTTGCTAAATTGATGATATAAAGCAACAATTACAATAATTCCTAAATGAATAATAAGTGATTTACAAATACAATATATCTTAAGCATAAAAAAAAATTCATAAAATATGACAAAAAAACACACTCATCATACCTTAATATTAATAACATTAAAGTAAACTAATCATAACATGAAAATACATTATATAACTACTTAAATAATCAAATAACGCTAATAGATTAATTATAATTATAAAATATAACAATTGTTTAATACTTTTAGATATGAAAAATGAAAAGTATGCATTTAATCCAATGATTAACTAAATCGTCTCATCTGAGAAAAGCTTAAATTATTTGATTAATAAAATACTCAACATAGGTTAAAAAAAATAATCTTAACCTATATAATTTTGCAAGAAATAACTAAAAAAGGAGGAAACGTATGTTAATTAATAGAAAATTACTATTATTACTTATAACAATCGTATTCTTAGTAGGGATACAAACAACATTTGCAACAGACATAAATGACACATACACACCAGATACAACCGCTACTACAACAACATCCCAAATACAAGACATACAAACAAACACAATAACACATACACAAGAAAACATACAAACAACAACTAATGATAAATTGGATACTAATGACAAACAATCAGACACAAACACAATAACCAAGACAAGTAAGAATAGTAAAACAGATGGTGATACTTCAGATGATTTAGATGAACCTGAAATTGAAAAAATAAGTAGATTTTATGGATTAAATAATATTACAGTGTATAAAAATACTGAAACGATTACATTTGTAGTACATATGGATGATGAAGATTATATTGATTTTTATGAAGGAACAATTACAATACAATATGATAATGGGGTTGAACAAACAGTTGCTCCAGGAGAATTAGTTGATGTAAATGTTCAAGATTTCAGTATTGGTGAACATATAGTTTATCTAAGTTACTATGATGAAACAGGACAACATCCAAGTAATCAAACATCATTTATAATAAATATCACAGAATTATATGATTCATCAATTAATGGTTATTTCTATAATGGCATAGTTTTAACTAATGAAACAAATATAATGAAAATAAATATAGAAGATAATACCTATGAACGTATTAAATGTGGGAATATTACATTTTCAATATATGATGAGGATATATATGACTATAAAATCATAAAAACAATTCACGATACAGATGATGAATTCATAAATTTTAAGAATAATGATGTGGATTATATTAATATAATCGATATACCTACAATAATATCTTATTATGAAGATGTAAATTATCCAATAAGTGTAAGTTATTATATAAATTATACTGATCTATCAGGAATTTATGCAAATAGTTCCTATTATAATA
>SUTR01000063.1 GCA_015062825.1 Methanosphaera stadtmanae | reverse complement strand
ATAATAAATGAAAATCCTGTTCATATTTTAAATGTTCCAATATAACTAAAATCCTTAACATTTTGAGCATTTTCATCAATATAGAAACTAAATGTCTCTTCATTTGAAATATACATATGTGCTAAGGCAATTCCAATATCAACTAAATTGAATTTAGCATATAATTTTCTTTGAAGAAAACCTAATTTTTGCCTATAAATATTATATGATCCATCATCATTATGTGTAAAGTACCATGGTTGACTGTTTCCTGCTGATGGTGCAAATTGTGCAGGCACTAATTTTTCATCTCCATAATCAGATATTTCATCCAATTCTTTTCTTTTGAAATCTTCTTTATTTCTAATGATTTGTCCTGATGGCTTACCAAAAGACATTCCTATAACATATTTTTGATTGCTGTCTTTTATTTGTTTTGGACTTAACATTCCCAGCCAACAGCTTCCAATACCCATTGTTTGAAGATACAAGTCTAATTGTTGAAATATGAATCCTATATTCTCATTATAGTTTTCAGATTCCTCTGAATACATCAATATATAATGTGGAGCTTTCCATGGCATTATCGTCTTTATTTTATCTTTGCCAACTATTTCATAACTCCATTTGATATTTGGATTTAATACCTTCAAATTCTTTATGAATTCGTTTATTTCATCCAGAATATTCTCATCCAATGGTGTATCAGAATATGATCTTACTGATTGTCTTTTGTATATTGTCTCTTGAAGTTGCATACTATCATCCCAAACGTCTAATAAATTATATATGAATCCTGCATCCTAATCAATGAAGGACATTTATATTGAATTGCAATAATAATCAAATTTAATTAGATTGTTTTTAATGTAAATTATGTTAGAATATTTTGTCTTACATAATATTTAATATTAATTATCTAATTGTTTAATATAATTCAACACAATACTTTTTTTGAAAAAAAAGTTAGATGAATATAAATAATAGAAAATTATGATTTTATATCCATAATTTGGATTTATTCAATAACTTTAATATTTTTTTAAAGTATTTTCCACTTTTAATCCATTTATCTGATTGTCTTAAACAAAGACTATTATATTCCTGATTATCATCATAACGTGTCATTGCCATTAGACAATACTCTTCATTTCTGAATTCATCCAAATCTTCCAATATTTTAGAGCTTCTGTTGACTAGTATTGGAGCATATAGCTTCTTATCATATACTGTGGTCATTGCTATTTTTGGATTTGTTTCATCTATTAGATTATTGTATTCATATACATCATTTATTGATTCATTCCAAGATACAATATTAAATATGAATGGAACAGATGATATTATGAAACGATTAGCAATAGTCGTGCATAATTCTGTTTTAGATAGTATTTCAACCAATGCATAATTTGGATTTTTAATCACTATTAATCCTTCTACTAGATTGCTGAAAAATTCCAATAATCTTAAAAAAGTATTATTTCCCCTAGCATCAGGCATTATGTACACGTGAGTTATGCTTAAAATCTCTTCGGATTCCATGTTGAATGTTAAAAATCCTATTGTTTCATCATTTTCATCCGGAACTGCATAGAAATAGAAGCAAGTTTCATCTCTTGAAATTTTATAATTGTTTTCAAGGACTGATTGATATATTTGCGTATATTCTTCTTTTAGTATATTTACAATGTTTAGATTGGTTATTTTATTATCCTCAATCTTTCCACTCTTTAGAAAGGGCGTATCTTCAGGCATCAATACACTTTTATATGGACTCTCATCTTTGGTTATGTAATTTATATTTTGTGAAATTTTTTCAGTTTTCATATTATCTTTATTTCCTATAAGCCTATTTAATCTAATATATTATTTGTTAACAGGTGATTATAGAATTATCCTAAGAATTTATTGATTATACGTTAAAGTTTGTTTAATTGGATTTACAATTTTATTATTTAATTTATTGATGAATGATTTTGTAAATGATATAATTCAACAAACATCCATATATTCCATAATTATAGGAAAATGATTATTAAAGCATGAAAAAATAAGAAATATATTCCGGTTTTAATGTTGGAGATTTAAATAGGATTTTATAAGATAAAAATTGGTTATAATTAAAAAAAAGGTATAAATGTCCAAATAGACATTTATAAGAAAATTAGAAATTGATTTTATATCCATTCAATTTCTGTATCATTTTCTGGTCCAGGATGTTTTGCAAGTACTGCAGTTGGTTTAAACATTGCAGCTCCTTTTGCTCTGAATGGTAAATCCTGTTCTTCTGCGAATTTGTTTAATCCATCTACAAGTTCTCCTTCTTCGAAGAATGTTACAGTACCTTTTGCCATGTATGCTTTTTTGCTTTCAGGGTCACATACTGTTACTGCGATTTTACCATTGTCCATTAAGTTTTTCTTAGTTGTGTTCATTGCTACATCTGCAATAACCATTGTTCCATCATCTTCTACCATTTTAAATCCAATTGGTACAACGTTTGGTTCATCACCGACTGTAGCTACAAACCAGGTTTGTTCTGTAAATATTTTTTTAACTTCGTCATCCATCTTTTGAACCTCCAATAAATATTTAATTATAAAGTGATATATGCTATTTATTAAAGTATTATTATTTATTTCAAAATTAACACAAAATATTGGAAATTAAAGGCTTAAAATAGGACATATCTTAATAAAAATAATATTGAAAATATTAATATATCTTATAACATTCAATCTGTGAAGTGTAGTGTTTAATAGAATTTATCACCGCAGCTCTTTAAAAAAAGGGAGGAGAATTGAATTAAATGATATTATCTTGAATGTATCTTTAACTTGTCTTGTTTAATTGATTTTCCAAGTTTTCAATGACTTTTTCTCTTTTTTCTACCGTCTTAATATATGCATTTATCTTATCATTCTTTTTATGAATTGTTTGCTCATATAATGATAATTTATCATTTTTTTGATTGATAACACTTTCATATTCGAGAATCTTCTTATTTTTAGCATTTATTGTTTCATCATATTCTTTAATCTTTTTATTTAAATTGATTATTTTTGTCTTAAGATTGTTTTCTTTTTCTTGTTGTAGAGTATTGTTTTTGCTTAACTGATTTTCCAGGAGCAGATTTGTATTTTCCAATAGATTTATGTATTTATGTAAGGTATATTCTTCATCGATTGTATCATTTGCCTGTTTGGTTAGGATATTTTTATGTGTATTTTCTAGATTGCTATATTTTATGCATAGCTGTTCCATATTGGAGAGTATATTTGAATATGCATTTACATTATTGTCAGTATATTTTAATGAGAGATCTTCACAGAATGATGTGTCAAATATACTTTCTTCAATTAGATTATCCTTGTTGTCATAGGTGATCTTTGATGAAAATCCTATTGCTATGTCAATTAATTGTTCATCTGTTAATTCAAGATTGTTTTCAATTAGCATGTCAAATATTTTCTTTTGATGCCAACTATTCCTGCTGTCATATGTAAGCTTTGTCCTGTTGTTTAGCCATCCATTACATATTTTTGATATGCATTGTTGTTTTGATCTGATTGGTATATGTGCCAGTCTTAAGGAGTCAATTGTTTCATTCTTTATATTGGGATTGTTATGGTTGATAGTGTGTGATCCAGGACTTATTCTTATATTATTATTCTTGACTAGTTTTGAAGGTAATATGATTTTTTGATGGTCTTCTAATGAATTGCTTCTTATGTACTTTAGAGTTGATAGTTTAAAGTCATCATATATTGGAAGGTATGTTTTCCAGTAATAACTGTAATAGCTGTTTTCATTATTGGATAATTTTTCAATTATTTTTCGTGGATTTCCATCTGATGATACTATGAATTCATCTGCATCTAATGGAATTATCATATCAGCATCATATTCTTTAACTGCTAAATCCAATAGATAATTTATCTCCAATTCTATGTTATGATGTTCGTTGAATGTATTATTATATACATATAGGTTTTCATATTCATCCATTAGTGATGAGAGTATTTGAGTTGTTTTATCATTGCTGTTGTTGTCTAATATAATCATTCCATCGGTTATATTCATATTGTATCGTATGAATGATTCTATTATATCCATTTCATTTTTTATTCGTGAGATTGAAAATATTTTCATCAAAAAGACCTTCCAGAATAATTGTCATATTATTTATTAAATGTTAGAATTTAATATTAAATATTATCATTATTTAATAGTATTTCTATTATTTATTATAGTTAAAAATTTTTACGAAAAAAAAAGAAAGGTGTGATGACAAAAAAAATAAGTTGATTTTCCAGACACAGGGAATATTATTCCCAGTTTTTTGAGAAAATCATATTAATAGTAGGGATGTTGGAATCATTAACACCAATAATGTTGGAATTAAATCTATCAGCAAATGTGTTAAGTATGTTACTGTTATATTTTTTGTTCTAAGATATATTACTGGCAATACAGATGATACTAATGCTATGGATAACAATAGATGAGGTATGTTTAATCCATATGCAGGTATGTGAAATACTGCAAATAATAACTGGGATACTATTAATGCTATAATTATTGAATTTTTACGATCATATTTTTTATATGCATAATACATAGTTATAACAAATGCTATGAATTTAAGTAATTCCTCTCCTAATATTTGTATAATCATTGATATTGATGCTATTGTTGTATCAGTAACAACTGCATTATTTGTAGGACTAGGTACACCCAGTGCAAGTAGAGTTGATGATATGAGAATACTTAAAGCCATATATACTAAAAATCCAAATATGATTGTTAATATATCTCTTGCTTTTGGTATTCTGAAGATTGTCTTTAAATTGCCTCTCATAGTATATACTACAGGTATTAATGTTGCAAGTGTGATTATACAAGCTTTCAGGATAACCTGTTGTCCTTCAATGATAATAAACTGTGCTGCAATAGCTATGATAAATCCTATTAGTAATATTATCAGATTATTTCTTGTAAGTCTTGGTGTTTTTTTATAAAAAGGTATGTCATACTCATCTTCTTCAAAGAAGAAGTAATTTTGATTCAATACTCATGCCCCCTTATCTCTTTAATCAGATATGATTGTATTTGTTTAACAGTTATTATTAATATTTTGGAAATTAATTTAATGATAAAAATATAAAGACATATAAATCTATTATGAACTAAAACAAAGAATATACTTTATAACCAACTATTCGAAGAAAATATATCAACCATTAGAAGGGGGGTATTTATTAACTATTTTTCTAAATTCTTCTATGGATATTTTCTCTTTGTATGGTATTGCATCTGTTGTCAGGTTATCATCATTTGATACATAGTCTTTAGGATATTCTTCAAGATTTTGTAGAAATGTATTTGTTCTTTCAAATATCCCTATCAGTTCATCCCTATTTGTAGGATATGCCATTTCTAGTCTTGGAATTTTTTTCTTTCTTAATAGATATAATAGGAATTTAGGAAAGTTTCCAGTTCCTACTCCACCATACAATAGTATTGTATCATTTAATCGGTCATACATTTGCCTATAGTTTTTTGGTCTTCTGCCCAATACTATTACTGCTTCTGCTTCTTGAATTATATGGTCGGCCAGTGTAAGTCGTCCCTTAATTCCGGATGGTACTTCATTTCCAACATATTTATTTCCTTCCTGGACTAAATATCCATTTAGTTTGTATAATGATGAATCTTTATCTATTACTTCCTCTTCTGATGTGTCTTTTTGTCGTGCCTTTTCTGGTGACATTTCATACATTTGTAAGGGTGTATGTCCATTTTTAAAAATAAGATTGGTTATTAGTACGCCTGCCTCTGGTATTAATGCTACTTTCATTGTTATCATTACCTGAAATATCAAGTTAAAAAAAAAATATGGTGATGAATTTGTTTTCATCTATTATTCATTTGCTTATAGTGTTCTCCAGACATATGACTTCCTCCTGCATAGTAATCATAGTGTCCTGGTCCATAATATGTGTAAACTCCATCACTTTGGTAGACTGTTACCGGATTGTCTTTGGTTGCGCTTTGATGGCTTTTATCACGTGTAGGATCATAATCGGGATCATAGTTTTTACTAGTTGATTTCTTTGTTGATGTTGTTGTCTTTACTGTGGTGGTGTTGTTGGTTGTATTGTTTTGCGTATTGTTTAATGTTACATTAACCGTGTTATTATCACTTGTATTGTTTGTCTGATTATTGTCATGCAATAGGATTACTGTTGCTGATGCTGCTGTTACACACAATATTGCTGCAATACATATAATTATTATGCTTCGCTCCCTCATAACTTTTTGCCTCCCATTGTTCATTAGTTGATTGATTATATAATATGTTATATTATTGATAAATATTATATGTTTATCCTCTTATATGATAATGTTTATATTTATTTGGTATTTTCTATCCATTCGCCATGTCCTGGACATAATAGATAGTTTCTGCATTTTTCTAATATGATTTTTCTACATATTGATGCTTTGGCAGAATCAGTATTAACTGATCCCATAAGATATGGTGCAAGCAGGTTAAATTCATATTGTTCTGGCGTAAATCCTTTGACATTTACAAAGATATCTCCTGTAAATATTATTTTCTTATCTTTATCTACTAGGATGATTTCTCCTTTCAGATGTCCTCCATTTGATTCATATATATCAAATGACAGATCATGGAAATTGTAATGTCCTATCTTTTCAAAGTCATCATCTGTCTTTTTATTGCCTATTATTCTTAGTTTTGTCAGCTCAGGAGGAGTGTATTTTGAGATGATTCTGTCTAATTTTATGTATGGTTCATGTAATGGATTTTCTTCTCTGAAATTCTTTTTTCCTTCATGTTCTCTTTTGAAGTTTATGAATGTGTTTTCACTTACATATATTTCATTAAAGATATCTGTTATTCCTGCATGGTCCATATCTGCATGTGTTAGTATGTTTTCTTTTTTCATATCATCAAAGTGTGGGAAGAGTTCCTGGAATATGTTCTTCATTTCATCCTGATAACATGAAAATCCCGTATCTATAAATAATAGTTCATCTTCTGATTCTATGATGTATGTATTTGCTCCACATTGTGGTTCTATAAGATATATTGTTGTATTGTCAGTTATTGATTTGTAGCTTATTCTTGGATTGAAGTTTTCTCCTTTAAAGTCTACTGTGTATTTTGCAAATTTTCTTATATACTCAAATGTTTTAAAGTAGTTTTCATTCTTCTCTTCAAGTATCTGCAGTATCTTATTGGAGTTATCCAGAAAGCTATTTGTCTGTTTTTGTGTAAGTGATAGTGTTTTCTTCATTTCCTGTGCAAAGTTATGATAGAATACTGTGTTATCTATTACCTTATCCTGCATGTCATAGTTTATTGATACTATTTCACAGAATGTACTTATTTCATCTATAACTTTCTGCAATAGCTTTGAATTCGCAGCATATAATCCTATTTTACAGTACTGATAGGATGTTCCATTTTCTTGTGTGTTTACATAGGATATGTTTACATCATATTTTTCAAAGACTTTCAGGATGTTTGTTACAACACCGGGTATGTCAATAATTTGCAATGTTATTAACACATCTACCTCCGAACTAGTATGTTTTAACAGGTAATTGTTTTCATCCAGTTGTCTTGACAGTTCTTTTAAGTCATCTTCATCAGCATATACCTCGACAAATGCCGTGTGTTGATCTACTACTTTATTATAACTTAGACGAGTAATATTAGCATTATAGGATGATATTATTTTTGATACTTCCAATAGTGGACCTGAGCGATCTTCTAGTCTTAATATGAATGTTTCATATTTCACTTTTTATCCACTCCTTTGAGTTTATTACAATTAATAATATATTGTTTATAAATATATTTTAAAGTTATTAATCATATGAATTTTAGATTAAACTTATCCGTTGGAGGAAAATAGTATTTGTTTTGGAATGATATGAATTATAATAAACATTTTAAAGCTATGCATCCCTATTACTTATTCCTTTGACATGGAAAGCATGATGATTGGGTTAATGATAAACAGGAAAATTAAGATGGAAAATAACATAATTTATTACTATTTATATAAAATATATATTCTAGGATTATTGTATCATGGTATCCGAATTTTTTGGATACACTGGTACATTATTTCATCCACATATGATTTTGAAAAATAATAACAAAAATATGATTTAAAAAAAGATAATTGAAAACTATGTATTATTACATTTTTATTGAACATAACTCTAATAGAAATTATAGTTTAATCTATTTAAATACTTTAGCCTAATTGAAAAAAAAATATACAAATAAATATATATTACAACTAATAAAATTCTTATTGTAATCAAATAAAAAAAATAAATAATGAGATATTTAATTAAGCTAAAAAATTATATCAAGTTGATAAAATGACTGATACAACAAAAATTTTAACTATTCAAGACATATCATGTTATGGTCAGTGCTCAATAACAGTTGCATTACCCATAATATCCTCTTTTGGAATTGAAACTGCAATTCTACCATCAGCAGTCCTATCCACACATACATCAGGATTTAAAGATTATACATTCAGAGACCTAACAGAAGACTTACCTGCCATACTAGAACATTGGGAAAAAGAAGAAATATACTTTGATGCCATATATACAGGATATATTGGATCAATAAAACAATTGGATTATATTAAAGACATTATAGAATCCCGATTGAAAGATGGAGGACAAGTATATGTTGATCCTGCAATGGCAGATTTTGGTGAATTTTATTATGGATTTGACCAAGAATTTGCAGATAAGATGGGAGAACTCTGTAAGTTAGGTGATTATATTCTACCCAATACTACAGAGGCATGTTACTTATTGCATAAGCCATGGAAGCCAGAATTTACTAAGAATGAAATGTTGGAAATGGCCGAACAATTAAAGGAATTTACCAATAGATATGTAATATTAAAGGGAGATAACCATACAAAAGATAAGTTAGGAATGATTGTTTTAGATAAACAAGATTCTTTTGATACACAAATAGTGTATAATGACAGGATTGACTATGTTACCCATGGAACTGGTGATGTATTTGCATCATCCTTTGTTGGTGCATCAGTACTCGGCAACAGTCCATGCAAATCAGCCAAGTTTGCAGGTGAATTCACTAAAAAGGCAATAGAAGAAACAATTGGTGATCCTACCCATACATATGGAGTTAAATTTGAAAAGGTATTCCCATTCCTATATGAATGGTTAAAGTCACAACAATAAAATTAAAAGATAGTTACTGAAATCCCCATATTATTTTGGGATTTCAACTTATCTACTTTTTCAAAAAATAATATTCATTTTAACATATTTATTGATATGAATCTTTTCGATAAAATCCTAAATTAAATTCCAATTACTATAAATAATAATCTTCAGGTCATCATTATTATTTTTATATGATTAGCTGATAAAATTTAATAGGAAAACCTTTTTTTGAATCATTTTAATCCAACATATTATTTTTTTAAAACATACCTATTAATATTTAGCAAAAAATAATTAACTACATATACATCATGTGAATTAAATATAACATAATTTAGAGTTGAAAAATACATATCAAAAAAAAGTAAGATATTATATCATAAAATTTTAAAATAAAAATAAATCCAATATAAATATTGAGAGTTGATAAAGATGAATGAATTAGACACTAAAATTACATTACATATTCCAGAATATTTTCATGATGAAACCGGATTGATACCAATACCAGAGGAAATACTTCACAAGTTATACATCCAATTACAGGATGCAAAATATGACTTCTTCATTACCACTGCAGAAACATACTATAAAAACAGAACATACACTACAAAACTAGTAACATCATACACCACCAATAATGACCAAAAACCAATAAGCATATTCAAACAATGGTTTAAAAACAATAATAATAAACTAAAACAGGAATCCTTAGCATATGAATATAACAACAAGTTATTTATTGAAGAACTAGAATAACAATAGGAAATGTAAAACAAAAGTAGTTATCACTGAAATGCAAATCCAAAAAATAAGACAATTTGCTATTACAAATGAGGATGATTCAATAATATATTAAAAGTCATTAAATAATAAAAAAAGAATAAAAATAATTAATTTAAATTATTTCCATCTTTAAACGCTTCTCCAACTCTTTCCTGTACCTTATAATATCCATGAGTATATGGATCAAATGCAATTGCATTTACTGCTGAAATATCTACTTTATCATCTTTAATGACTTTTTCATCAGCAGTAACATTTACTACTTTAGCAATTACTCCACAGCCATATTCACCATCCTGATATTCAATAAATTCACATTCAAATGTTATTGGAAATTCTATGATTATCGGAGCATCTACATTTTCTGATTTTTCTGCTGTTAAATCTGTTTTTTCAAATTTATCAGGAGTATTATTAGCAGATATTATACCAAAGTAATCGGCTTCAACGACATGATCTGCATCAGCAATACTTACTGTAAATGCTTTTCTTTTTTCAATATTTTTGACTGTTTTATGTGTACGTGTTAAATTTAATATTACATGATCTCTAGAAAGCATTGTTCCCCATGCAGCATTCATAACATCTATTGTATCATCATCATTATAAGTTGCTACCATTAATACTGGCATTGGAAAGATAGCTTCAGTAATTTCTAAATTCTGTCTCATAAACATCACTATATAACTTAAATGATATATGTTTAACTATTCTTTTATGGTATTGGAATTTTGATTATATGCTTTTGCAACTGCTTTCCACTGGCCATCTATTTTTAACATTAATAGAACATCTGTGAAATCTATTCGTCCACCCCAGTTTTCTTCCAGTACTCTTACAACTGCCAATGTTTCCTCAAGAAGCAATACATCAATTCTGGTTTTGAATGAATCTCCTGCTGCCACTGTATCTACATTCTTATAAAATTGTTCGATACTTCCATGTTCTAATTGACCATCTAAATATCCAAATAATGTTGCTTCTTCTACAAATAGTTCTTTTGCATATTTACTGTTGCCTTCAGCCACACTTTTTACAAATTTCTCTGCAGCCTGTTTTACTAATTCATATTCATCGATTTCTGATCTCATATTAAATATTATTTTTGTTATGCTTTTTATATAATCTGTAATTCTTAAATTACTTAAATCTTTTTATGCTAGATTACAGATATTTAATATTATGAATATAGATGATTATTGTCCTGTTAGTGAAGCATTAAATTTTTTCAATAGAAAATGGATTTTATGTTTATTGATGGATATGTTTAGGGGAAAAAAACATTTTTCTGAATTTCAAGAGGCAAATCCTGAATTAAGCAACAATACATTATCCCAAACATTGAAATATATGGAAAATGTTTCATTGATTAAAAAAGTAAATATTAAAGAAAAAACTAGAAATAAAACAGAATATTATTTAACAGACAAAGGTTTAAAGACAAATAAAATATTATATGAATTAAGTTATTTTGCATTACAAGAACTTGATTTAAAAGATTTAAATTCTGATTTTAATAAAAAACTTGAAAATTACTATAGGAAAACATTATTGGATGGATAACTACTTTTTTTTATATATTCGATATTATTAATTGTTTTCCGAGTACTTGACAAAATTATTTTTGATAGAAAAAAAAGTATTACTCCCTTAGGATAATCCTTTTAATCTTATAAAAATAATGATTGTCTTTGCAAAATCAAACTAACAATTATTACAAAATAATTATGACATAATCATAATTTTTTTTGTAAAATGTTTAAATGGGTTTAATTTTACTTGGAGCGTACTGGACCCACTTATACAGTCGTTCAACATGGAAGTTCTGCTTACATTTTACGTATAATATTGGCAGTAGCATTTACATCAGCATTAATAAGTTTTCCTTCACTTGTTTTGTATAGTCCTCTTTTTATTCATGTTCCTTTGAATTCATAAGATTTGTCATTGTTTAGCTGGTATTTGGTAGTATGTCGTTGTCTAGGAAGCTACTTTTACAGGTATATGATTCTTCTTGAATTATTAGCGTTATGTCGCGTATTTTGCATTAGTTTTCTAGTTTTTTCTTTGAATTGTTTGAATGCCATGTGTGCAAATATTTGATTTTGAGGTGGCCTCATATTGCTTTGGTTTTGAAAATCCTTATTATATCCGAGAACTATTGTACCATATATCCTGTTTTTCACATTATACTTAGTATAAACCGAGTGACGTGATTTAAATAGTTGTTTTGTATTTGTTTAAACTTCGTGTTTATCTTTGTTATTCGTTGTGATTTTTTTAGACCTTGTTTATTTAATATTGATTGATAATGTGCACATTTTTTGCTTTTGAAGGCTATTTGATTTTTTAGAAATCTCCCGTCCACAATAAAATGGAGTCCCTTCACTTGTAACAATTGTAGCAAAATTATTATACACCCAGATCAATACCCATAACATTATCTTATATCCAAACCGACTGGTTCTTTTTCTATTTGATAAGTAAAGTTTGCCTTAAACATCCTACCATTATCTATTGGTATCAATTTCCACCCGAATAATCTTTTTATCACGTATATCCTCCGGAATTTTAATCCTAAGCCTATATTTCACATCAACTAATTCTTTCTTATAATTTCCTACTAAGAGGCAATTCAATAAAACCCTCCGCAAGTTTCTTTTTAGAAGAAGTTATAGACTCTTTCGCTATAATAATATTATGTAAACGATTATCATGCTTTTTTAGGACTATTAACCTCTCGATCAAATTCATTATCAATTTTTTATATTCAATAACACAACATACCCATTAAAAGAACCCACATGCTTCTTAATAGCAGCATTTACCAAATAAGCTTGAATAAAAAAATAAACATCATCATATTTCGATTTAACTTTATTAATAATGGTTTTAAAATTTATTTTTTTTATAATGTTTTTCAACGCTTTTCTTAATTAAATAGATTGTTTCTACAGTATAATCTCTTAAATCATTAAATTTCAATGAAATATCCACCAAAAACATTAAACTACTCCTTAAAAGCCCACGAACCAGAATACTCTCACTCAAATACAAATTATCATCAACACACATAACAAATAACTAAAAAAAAATTCACCCCCTTATTATTCCACTTTTATAAAAAAAATCATAAAAAAGTAAACAATAACACAAAATATAAAAAATACTTATAATTTATAAAATTATTGAATAAACTTATGATTTTATAATAATATTCTATACAAACACATATATAAATGTAACCCATACATGATAACAAATAAAAGAGGAACTGATAACTAATATAAAACCCATAATCAAATAAATATAATAATAAACAAAAAAAATGTCAAAATGATAAAAAGTATTACAAAAACAAATAAAAAGATAATTATGTCAGATACTCTT
>SUTR01000062.1 GCA_015062825.1 Methanosphaera stadtmanae | reverse complement strand
ACCAGCTGCAGTTGGAGTGTATTCATAAGATACCATTCCATCCTCATCAGATTCTACTGATGCTACAAACTCATCATCAATGTATAAATCAACATTTACACCTGCAACATTATCATAATTATCATCAACAACATTAGCCATTATATCAACAGCATTACCCAATTCATATTCATCATCTAATTCCATCATTATTAATACTGGAACAATATTCTTGTTAACGATAACTGTTTTTGTTGCTTCACTAGATGCATAGTTATCATCATTTACTTTGACTGTGAATGTGTAGTTACCTACTGCTGTTGGAGTGTAATCATAGCTTATGCAACCGTCTTCATCAGAAACCAGTGTTGTGACGTATTCATCATTGCAATATAAGTCTACATTCAATCCAACTATAGTTTGTTCATCCTCATCTTCTACTCCGGTGATTATTTCGATTGTGTCACCTAACTTGTATTCATCTTCCAAGTCTAAAGATATGTTTACTGAAGGTTTTGGTTGCTCTACAGTTATTGTTACTTCTTTTTCTGATGATAGGTATGTGTATCCATCACTTAATAATCCACCATCAAATACTAATTTTATAGGATAGCTATCTGTGCCTGTAATTGTATAATTTGATAAGTTGGATATTAATGTGTCATTTTCATATACATCAATACTTGCCGCATCTACTGTGTTGTTCATTATGTCTATTACTGATATTGATGTTAGTTGACTGTTTGGCTGAGCGATTATATTATCTTCTGCTTGAATGCTTGTTGGTATGTTTACAGTTAAGTTAACTTCTGCTTCGGCAGGTGCACATTCATCATTTCCAGGATAATTTACAACAAGTGTAATGTTTTTATACCATGATACTGGAACATCACATATAAATAAAACAAATCCACCTTCAATTTCCTGTGAATCTATTTCTTCACCATTTGCATATAATATGACTGATTGACCATCATAATCATATTGTTCTTCTTCATCTGCATTTTCAATTGTGACAAATAGTTCCATTTCATCTCCAAGAGTACAGACCACATCATCAAGACCAATAAAGGTTATAATCAATTCCTGTAAATCAGTATTGTTTCCTATTGTATTTTCTCCGGCAGCATCATTGATTGTTTTTGAACCATTTCCTGCATCAGTAATTAATAGGTTGTTTTCGATTAGGTTTCCAGTAGCATTTGTCCTGGTTTCTATGGAGTAGTCATAGTCGAATACTGTGATATTGTTATTTGTTATCACATTGTCCGAATCTTGTATGAGAATTCCACGTGCCGCTGTTACATTTATATTATTGTTTGTTATTGTTGTTTGGCTTCCATGCAATACTTGAACTCCTGCAGTAATAGCCGGAACATAATCAGGAGAACTTTCTCCTTCTGCTGTATCACCTATTGCTGTTAGACTGTTACCTTCTATTACTGTATTGTATCCAATAACTCCCAAGGCCTGTGCACGTGATCCTTCTACCATAATAGTATTTCCACTAATTAATGTGTTGTCACCACCATACTGTTCAAATCCATAAACCTGATGTCCTTCAGCAATAATTGTATTGTTTATAAATGAATTATCATACACACCACCTGTACCTTCACGGTAAGTACCACCTTGGTATGCAAAGTTAGTTTGAGCAACAGCATATACTACGTCTTGAAGTGCCATTCCATCTTTATAATCCTTGCTTGAAACAGCATAAATATTATTATTAATAACTGATATATCATGATAATTGCTTCCATCTATGTATACACCCGCTGTATAGTTATGTTGAGATATTCCTGTAATGTTGTTATAGGATATCGTCACATAAGATGTTGATTTAGATTCAGTACCTTTTACATATACTGTGTATACATATCCATTGGAACCTGTTAATGAAATGTTATTTCTTGTAAAGTTAATATAGTTCCCACCAATGTATATTCCATAGAATGATGGATAGTCACTTCCATCAGAACCTTTTTCATTTATGGTTATTGTATTGTCTGTTATATTTACATAATCTGCCAGGACAACTATTGGTACTGTAGTAGGCATTTCTGCAGTTTCAGACAATGAATCCGGATCCCAGTCAATACCCGTAGATACAATATGACAATCAAAGGTTGAATTCTTAATTATTGAATTGACACCTTTTATTAATAAGATAGTGTTAAGTTCACCATCTATTATACTAGCATCATAGTATACTTGACAATTTTCCATTTTGAATCCTGATTCTTCAGCAATAATTCCTTTACTATATTCAAATTCAGATGTATATTCAAAGGAAATATCTTTAAATGTGACATTAGGAGATTCTATTAAAAATTGTTGATCTGTGAATACTATATTGTTGTTTGTTGTAATTGTAATGTCGGATGCTGTTGTATTGAAGTACCAGAAATTCACACCATCAATGATTTCATCAAATTGTAGTATTGTACTGTCATTGAATGTATCACGTGTGACTGCTTCAGAGTAATCAATATCAAAGTAATCTCCTATATTTTCATTGTTTAAGTTAATTCTGTTTATATAGGTTGAATTTCCACCTATATCCTCTGTTATGTTATCGTCTTTTTTAATGTTCTTATCTGACTTAGCATATTGCGTATTTAGATTATTATCAATATTATTGATAGCAGCAGTATCTGTTGATATTGTAGACTCCTGTGTATTTATATCTGTTGAAAGAGTCATATCATCAGCTGAATCTGTTGCTGAGATTGTTGATAATCCTATAAAGAGCAATATTACTGTTGTTAGTAAGAATATTTTCTTTATATTGTTATTCATATTTTTTCCACATCCATCAAAAACTAAGATTTTTAATTGAAAATAAAAATTTAATAGTTTATTGTTGGTTGATAATATATTTATAAAAATATATTAATAAATTTAAATTAATTTTAATTAAAAAATAAATAATCCTTTAAGAATTATGGAATAAAATATTAAGAATAATCTGAATAATATGTAAAATCAAGAATATTACAATAGAATGATATCTTAAAATAAGATTAGTGAATAAATATCAAAAATTAAAATGATAGGACAGGATAAATGTTAAAATAAGTTCTGAATCAAGGTTAATATTAAAAAAAAGATTAAAAAGAAAGAAGAAGGGACTTATCCGAATAAAGCACCTAATCCCATAGCTGCTGCTTCTTCTTCGTCTTCTTCATCTTCTTCTTCTTCAACTACTTCTTCTTCAGCTTCTTCTGCTACAGGTGCTGCTGCTGCTCCTGCTGCTGGTGCTGCTACTGCTGCTGTTGCGATTGCTTCTTCAATATCTACATCTTCTAAGGATGCGATTAAAGCTTTAATTCTTGCATCGTCTGCTTCAATACCTGCTGCTGATAAAATAGCTGCTACATTTTCTTCATTAATATCTTTTTCTGCTGCGTTTAATAATAATGCTGCGTATACGTATTCCATGTTAATACACCTTTTATTTAATATATAATATTGTAGTTTAAAAATTTTTCTTCTTTTTTAATCTTTTTTATACATTATAAGTAATCCTAAACTACTTAATGATTACTAATAATTCCGTTATAATAGTTGAGAAACTAGAAGAACATAGCAAGTCCTGCTGCTGCATCTTCTTCTTCCTCTTCTTCTGCAACTTCTTCCTCTTCTACAACTTCTTCAGTATTGTCTTCAACTGGAGCTGCTGCTACTGGTTGTGAGGATAATTTTCCTTTTAAATCTTCATCTAATGCATCATCGGATAATTTGGATGCAATAGCCATTGCATGAGCATAAGCTTTAGATAAGATTGCGTCAGTAGTTTCTGATGTTAAGATATTAGCATTTATAGCTAAGTTCATAGCATCTCTTGCAGCTTGCTGTATGAGTATAGGAGCAGATTGACTGTTTACTATACCAGCAAATACTGATAAGTTGATTGCATTTTGATAAGCTGTTGCAATATTTGTTTTAGTTTCTTCTTCATCTATTTCAAGGACATCAGCAGTGTAGATGGTGTTATCTTCATATACTGCTAATAAATCTATTCCAACTTCCATTGGATGAATTTCTAATTTTGTTAGAACATCAGCTACATCTTTAGGTACTGCTTCACCTTCTTTTACAACAACCGCATCTTCTTGTACTACAATAGATCCTTTGTCTATTTTTGCATTAATACCAGCTTGTTGTAATTCACCAAGAATAGGGCCTGGTGGGAATGAAGTATCTCCTGCAGGTACTACAATGTCTGCTGGAGCAATAGCACCAGCTTTTGCTGGAGCTTCCGTTTTACTATCTTCTAAGATTTTAAATAGTTTAAATGGATTCATTTCTGTGAAGACCATTGCTGGTTGTCCTTCAAGATAATCTTCTAAACCTTCAATGTTTTCTTTATCAACATTGTCTAAAGCAATTTTTATGAAGTTTTTACGTGACATTCTTATAACTGCTTTACCTGCTAATGATTTTCTCATAGTTTGTAATTGTGGTGCTGGGATATCAGCTAAGTTTACAATACCTATAATTTCATTATCATTAATTAGGTTTTCAAGATCAGCGACTTTTTCTTTCTTCCAATCTGCAACATGAGGCATCTACATCACCTTCGTTACAGGTCCCATTGTTGTTTTTAAGTACATTGCCTTAATTTGTTTGGAACCTTGTTCAAGATTTCTATCAAGGACATCCATTACAGCATCAATGTTTTCAGCAATTTCTGCTGCAGCCATATCTTCTGATCCTACAATGGATTGTATTAATGGTTGGTCTTTCACTCTTATTTTTACTGTGCTTTTGAGTCTTCCTAATATAACTTCTGGATTTGCACTTGCTGGGATAGGTTTAGGCATTTTTTTCCTTGGACCTAATACTGGACCTAAGAATCTACCTACTGTTGGCATTAAATCTGCTTGTGCTACAAAGAAATCATAGGTGTTTGCTAATTTTTTAGCTTCAGCTCTGTTTTTACCTAACTCTTCTAATCTTTCTTTGTTGATTACTATATTTGCACCAGCTTGTTCTGCCTGGTATGCTAATTCTCCTTCAGCAATAAATGCAACTGTTACATCTTTTCCACGTCCATTAGGGAGAAGCACTTCTTCATCTAAACGGTTTTCTGGTTTGTTTACGTCTAAATCGTTGATGGTTATGACCACATCAATAGACTGTGTGAAGTTTCTCGGTTTTGATTCTTCTAAAACCTTCTTCACTGCTTCTTCAATTTCTTGTGTCATTCAATTTCCTCCAATGAACTTTAGAACATTTGTTCTAACTGTTCAACGTGTAATAAAATATGTACCGTGTACATTGTATAAAATTTTTATATTTAAAGTCTAATCTTCTCGATTAATATCATTAAATAGTAATATAAATGTTACAAAAACCTAGATAAAGTATTTATTGTGCAAATACTTCATCATAATCTCCGTTATCGATGTCTTTTTGAGTTTCACGTCCATCTTTACCTTCAACGTTAATTCCCATACTTACACATGTTCCGACTACTTCTTTGACTGCATGTTTGTAGTCGTTTGCAAGTAAATCATCGAATTTCATTCTTGCAACTTTAAATGCTTGTTCAACTGTGAAATCAGCTGCTACTTCTGTACCTGGTTCATGTGAACCACTGGATATACCTAATTCTTCAAGAATTAGTGCTGTTGTAGGTGGTGTTCCTACAGATACTTCAAATTCTTTAGTATCCATATCAGCAGTTATTTTTACAGGTACTTTCATACCACTGAAATCAGCAGTTTTTTTGTTGATTTCTTCAACAACTTGCATCATATTAATACCTAATGGACCTATAGCTGGACCTAATGGTGGTCCCGGTGTGGCTTTTCCACCATCCACTAGGATTTCAATAGTCTGACTAGCCACTATTCAGCCTCCTTTTGTATTAATCTGATTTGGTCACCCTTTACTGTAACTGGAATTGGAACTGCTGCTTCAATTAACTCCAATACCACTTCTTCTTTGGTTTCATCGATACGAACAACTTTTGCTTTTTCATCTTTAAATGGACCCGTAGTTAATTCAACAATACTGCCTTTGACAATATTGCTCATAGCAGGTTCAGGGTTCAAGTATTGTAAGACTTCTTCATATTCTACTTCGCCTTCGACTAAACCCCTCAAATTAGGAACTTTAAGTGCAGGATGCCTCATATCTAATGATTTACTACATTCAACGAAGAAATAGCCTTTCATACCATCAGGTAATAATACTGCTGATATACCTATATCTTCGTGTTTAGCATTTTGTGCCAATAACTCTGCAGCTATTTGTTCACGTCCCATTGTTGCTCTCATTACAAATAACATTTTATTCACTTTCTACTGTCAAATTTACGTCTATATTCTAATATAGAATACAAAATATATTCCATAGTTTATTTAATTATATTTCAAAAATATGAAATAATACTACATTTAGTAGAATAATACCTGAGAGAGTATTTCTACTACAAATCCAACTAAACCTATGATGAGAATACCCACACCAGTAACTTTAGCTACGGTTTTATATTCATCAGCATCAGGTTTCTTAGATACTCGTAATACTCTTTCACATTGTTTTAAAAAACTGTTTATTGATTCTTTGTTTATATTCATTATAACTACCTGCATTAAAAATTCAAAAATGAGAAAATTTAAAACCTAAGATAGGGATCATATATAATATATAACTTTAACTATTAATAAATCTTTTTATTTTAAGAGTATGGTAAAGAAGTTGGTATAAGTATATTTTTATTAAGAACATATTGTTCTTAGTTGATTAATAATATACCCATAAAATCATAGTATTGCTAACAAATGAAGATATTATTATCAGTTATTGTTATAAATACTTGTTTTAAAAATTATTTGATTTTTTATAGAAATATATATTTCTTCAAAATATTATCAGATTGTTACTGATAATTTTTTCATAAAATATTTGAAAAATAGAAAACTATAAAAAATAGTACTTATAATTTAGAAAAAAAATATGAGGTATTAAATATGAAACTCATATTTAGAATACGTCATCTATAAATCCTTCTAAATCATTATCTGGTGATGAAGATTCATCAGCTCTAGGTGTTTCTTTGAATCCGTCATCTCCACCCAATATTGATGGTGAAGATACACCAGCAACTACTATTGTTGTTCTTACAGTGCTTGCAAGATCTTCTTGTATCTGTGTACCCCAAATAATATTTGCTTCAGGATCCAATTCATCAGCTACAATTTGCACTATTTTCTCTGCTTCATTTAATGTTAAATCATTGCTACCGCTAATGTTAACAAGTGCACTTCTTGCATTGGATATGTCTAAGTCAAGTAATGGACTGTTAAGAGCTTCTTGTACTGATTCAATTGCTCTGTCACCAGTATCGGATTCACCCATACCAATCATTGCCATTCCACTATCTTTCATTACACTTTTAATATCTGCAAAGTCTAAACTTACAAGTCCTGGTTTTGTAATTAATTCTGTTATTCCTTTTACTGCTCTTCCTAACAATTCATCTGATACCATGAATGCTTTGTTAATTGGTAGACTTGGAGCTACTTCTAATAATTTGTCATTTGGAATAACAAGTACTGTATCTGCAGCTTCTTGTAATTTTTCAAGACCTTTTTCTGCATTTTCTCTTCTTCTTATACCTTCTGCACTGAACGGCATTGTAACTACTGCAATTGTTAAAGCTCCAGCTTTTTGTGCAATTCTGGATATAACTGGTGCAGAACCAGTTCCGGTTCCTCCACCAAGACCACATGTTACAAATACCATGTCTGCTCCATCAATTTTTGATTTGATTTCTTCTTCACTTTCTTCAGCACTTGCTTCTCCAACGTCTGGAATTCCACCTGCTCCTAATCCACCACAGGTATCTTCCCCAATTAATATTTTATCATTGGATTTGCAGAAGAATAAATCTTGAGCATCAGTATTTACAGATAATGTTTCTGCTCCTTCAATTCCAATTTCTCCTAGACGAGTAATAGTATTGTTTCCTGCTCCACCAGCACCTACAACAAAGATTTTAGTTCTACTTTGCTGCATTAATTCTATTAAGTGTTGATTTGTCTTTTCTAAAGTAGAATTTGGAACTTCTGGCATTTCAGTTTTTTTAGCTTTAGTATCATTTAAGCTATCTTTTATTAGAGATTTCACTTAACACCCTCACTATTTCTTGTAATTAATATAACAGTTTTTAATATAAATATGGTATTGTAAAAATTATTTTGAAATAATTACGTTAATACCCTAATTAAAAACCATCATGTAAATATAAATATAAATCTCCACTTAAAAATCATGTAAAGAGATTTTTATTCGTTTAATGGACTAATTAGTCTATAATAAATATTATATCGTTGCTAATTTTATTATGCTATTGTATATATTATATTTTGGATACATAATTATTTTAAAATAATTAATCATATATTATTATATTTATTTGTTGTTTGAAATATATAATATTTTTTTCAAAAAAAAATGGATTAAAAAAAAAATATTGAAATTTTATAGTAATGTGATAATATTTTGGGAAAGGATAATATTTGTATAACAAGGAATATAAAATTATATTAAAAAATAAATAGATGTGAAAAAAGATGAGAGCTTTTGAATTTCTAGACAATGTAAGCAATATAAATACCAATACAATGGTATTGGATAAAGGATTAGGATATAACACTGTTGAAGACTCACTTAAGTTAACTGGAAATTATTTTAACTTGCTTAAATTTGGATGGGGAACGTCCATTTTATATGAGAAGGAATTGATTAAGGATAAAAATGAATTGTATCAATCATATGATATTAAAACATATACTGGTGGAACATTATTTGAACTTGCAAACAAGAATAACAAAATAGAAGAATTCTTTGAAGAATTGGATAATCTTGGATTTAACGCTGTGGAAATATCAGATGGTTCAACCAATATAGATGAGACAACCAGATACTCATGTATTGAAATGGCTAAAGATGCAGGTTTTTATACATTAAGTGAAGTTGGAAAAAAGAATCCTCAAAAAGATCATGAATACTCCATTGAAGATAGAATAAACCTAATCAATAGGGACATGGAACATAATGCAGATATGGTTATTGTTGAAGGAAGAGAAAGTGGAAAAAACATTGGAATTTATGATGAAAAGGGAAATGTTAAAGAGGACGAATTACAGGCAATAGCAGAAAATGTGAAACAACAAAAGCTTATGTGGGAAGCACCTAATAAAAGTCAGCAGATTGACCTAATTTTAACTTTTGGAAATGATGTTAATCTTGGTAATGTGAATTTTAATGAAATAATATCCCTTGAAACATTAAGACGTGGACTTAGAGGAGATACTCTAGGAAAATTTGACTAAAAATCCTACTTTATTTTTTTTTAAATGATTAATATGACTTTTTCTTGTATTGCCGTTGAATGTGAATATATACATAACAATGAAGGTTATGATAAATTGATTGATAGCATTGCATCTGTGTGCAGGGATGGTGATTATATTATCATCAGCGAAACACCTATTTCTACAGCAGAAGGCAATCTTGTTGATGAATCAAATATCAAGCCAAGTACATCCGGGCAGATATTATATTATATTAGCCGATATCTATGGGGCCATATTCTATGTCCATTATTAAAAGATAAAAAGCGTACAATCAGAAACCTTCAAAAACTACCAAAGGAGGCTATTGTTCATAAGGAATTTATACTAAGAAAATATGGACTTAGATATGGACTTATGCCTACTGGAGAGGCAGGAGTTGATCTGAGCAATGTTCCTGACGAATATGTATCATTACTTCCAGATAATCCTGACAGCAGTGCAAATACTATTAAAAAATTGTTGAAAGATAAATATTCAAAGGATGTAGAGGTAATTATCATTGATACTGATGCTACGTATGAAATTTTTAACCGAAAATTCACCACCCTTCCAAAATCAATAAAAGATATAAAAAATAATCTTGGAATATATGCATATCTATTAAAATTTATGTCAAAAGAATTAGGCCCTACAATTCTTGCTTCTACAGTGAATTTAAATTGTGATTTATTGATAAGAATTGCATCTAATTGTGAGAAAAAACAATTAAATTGTAGTGATGAATTTTTTGAAACAGTCTATGATATGAGGGACAACTTCAACAGCAACATAAAAAATGTAAGTAGCCAAATGTTATCAAATACCAAACATATCCCAGCAGTAATATATAGGAAGGAATAAGTATTTAAACAATAAAAGATAAAGTAATATATTAATAATATAGTACTAATTAATATAGTTTTATTTAATAAGAAATAACACTATGAAAAAAAAAATAACTCTACAGTTATATCAATATTTAATACATTTTTATAAAAACACAACACATAAACACTAGAATATGTAGAGAATAAAAAGATAGTGGGATAATATAATGGCTAGAAAAAAAATTGTATACAACTTTGATTATGATTCAAAATACTTAAATGAACATAATGTAAAAAAATTAGCATATGATCTTACACATGATGCAGATACTAGTGAAAAAATATTAGACTGCTTATTTACAGCTGAAGTAACAGATGAACAAATAGCAGAAGCTACGGGTATCAAATTAAATTTTGTTAGAAAAATCCTGTATAAATTCTTTGATGCAGGAATCTCCAATTATACACGTAAAAAGGATCCGGAAACACAATGGTTTACATATTATTGGAAATTTGATTCAAGAAAGGCAGCACAACTTATTGAAAAAGAATACAACAAACATAACCAAGAAATACAAAACAGTCTGGAATTTGAAGAAAATAACATGTTCTTCATATGTCCAAATGGCTGCAGATACACATTTGACGAAGCAACAGATTTCCAATTCATATGTCCAAAATGTGATGAAAAACTGGACTACCTGGACAATACAGATATAATCAATGATATTAAAAACTTAAAATCAGCATACACTGTGAATGATGAATAACTAAGTAATTACCCTCCATTAACACTTTTTTTATTATTAATTTTTTTGTAAATTTCATTTTCAAACCAATTATTTATAGAAATTATTTTTTTATATTTTAATCAAGATAGATAATACTATGAATGCAGATGAAATAATCAATTATGTTTATGAACAGTTAAATGTATCAACATACATCAGTGACCATTGCACAACTGTATATGAAAGAAGTACTGACATAACCAAATACTATGATAATGTTGACCTGGACCTAATAAAGTGTGGTGCAATGCTACATGATGTAGGCAGGATAAAAACCAACAACATAGAACATGCATATTTAGGTGCAGATTTACTAAGAGAATTAAATATTGATGAAAAAATTGCAAAAATAACAGAACGTCACATCGGTGCAGGAATTCCACCACATGAAGCAGAGGAATTAGGACTTCCCCCAAGAAATTACATGCCTGAAACATTGGAGGAAAAAATAGTAGCACATGCAGACAATCTTGTTCATGGAGTGACAAAGGTAAACTTGAAATTTGTAATTGACAAATGGCAAAACAAGAACATGAATCAAGCATCAATCGATAGGCTGATAAGTTTACATAGAGAATTATTGGGAGATAAATATGAATAACATAGTAATATATACTGGCTTATCCATCTGTTTTGATGAGGCAAAAAGCATACTTGATGCAGACTACCAGCCACCCATAAAAAGAGGAGATATCGATAATTTACTTAACAATCGTGATGACATGGAAATTATCGGCATAATAGACGGAGTATTTCATCAGAGTCCTGCTGTCAGCCATAAAGAAATACTAAGAGCATTGAAGGACAACATAACAGTTGTTGGCGGAGCGAGCATGGGTGCACTCAGAGCCTGTGAACTATATCCCTATGGCATGATAGGAATAGGAAACATATTTGAGGATTATAAAAACGGAACTATCGAATCTGATGATGATGTTGCAGTAAGTCTAGATCCCACAACATATGAACAGCTATCCGATTCCTGGATAAACATGAAATATAACTTTAACAAGGCACAAAAGGACAATATCCTATCACAGGAAGATGTTGATAATCTGCTTGCTACATCAAAGGATATTTATTATCCTAAGCGTAGCTTCGAATATGTTATAAAAAAGTCAGAACTAACAGAATATAAGAAAACAGAACTTACAAAATATCTGGATAAGAATAAATTTGACATTAAACATGATGATGCAAAAGCAGTAATAGAATACATCAAAACACTAGTCTAAAAAGGTAAAAATAAAGATTTATAAACTCCAATACCCTTTTTCTTTTAATAAATAATCAAAAAATAAGATATTATACAAAAAATAAAAAAAGAAATAAAATAATTCCTAAAAATTACATTAAAACATTATTCAATCATTGAACGCATTAAGTCACTAGCACGTACAAGACCTATAGGCTCATCGGACATGTTAAGAACTGGAACCTGTTCAATATTATTCTTTTTAAGTAAATTAGCACACTCTTTAACTGATGTTTTACGTGTTACAGAGATAAGTTTATCACCTGCAACATCCTTAACTAGTTTATCAGAGAATTTAAGCCTATTCTTAAGTATATACATCACACTTTGACTGTTCCAAGTCCATTTATCCCCTTCAGTACTTACACTACTATTATGAACAGTTTGTTCTTCAACAACACGACTTTCATTAATAAAGTCTGTTTCTGTTAAAATACCAGATGCTTTACTGTCATCAGTTAATGCAATTACAGATTTGAAATTGAAGAAGTTGGAAATTGAATAAGCCACAGGAAGTGGTGTTTTATCCCATACTGTTGGTACATTACGAACCATATATTTTTCAACAGGTTCTGTATTGTTAATTTTCCATAAAGCTTTATTTGTAATGTCACTACTTGTAACAATACCCACTAGCATATTATCCTCTGTAATTGGAATCCTTCTAATATTATTGTTAATCATTTTACGAACGACAGATTCAATTTTTTCATTAGGAGCAGCTGTTATAGGATGTCTTGTCATAACCATTGCTATTTGATCTTCGTCAGGATGTTTGATTAAATCTGAACGTGTGACTATTCCCGCTAATTCTCCAGTTTGTTTTTTAACAATAGGAACTCCTGATAAGTTTTCTTCCCTTAATATTTCATAGATAGAATTAACTGTTCCCGGCACTGATCCTGCTTGAACTTTTTCTGTCATGATTTCACTAATTTCCATTATAATCGCCTCGTTGATAGATTTTAATGATATTAATATCTTGAAATTATACCTTTGTCATTAAACGTGAAAAATATTATTAATATATATCTATATTAAAACTAGTATAAAAGGATTAATGAAAATATAATGATAAGTAAGTAAGTCTGTGAAAAACACATACATCAATACACGGAAGATATTAAAAAAGATTGCATATAATTCATTCAAGAACAATCAAAAAAACAGTATAAAAAAGAGTTTTAATTAAATGGCGTATTTAACACCATTTACATCTAATGTGTAGTTTCCACAGATTATAGTTCCATAATTTGTTAAACTTGTCAAATAACTATCTCCAGTTAATGTCCATG
>SUTR01000061.1 GCA_015062825.1 Methanosphaera stadtmanae | reverse complement strand
CATTTTACTTCTTCACCGACATTTATTTCTGCAATTATTTGTATTAGTTCTGGAACAGGTATCATACATTGTGAATTAATTACTTCTATATTTGTTCTATAATCGAATAGTACTTCTTCTTCCATGTTAATCATACTCCTCTATTATTTCTTTCAAATAAATGATATCATCACTTGATATGTATTGTAAAAAAAAGTTATATTTAAATTGTTTAAAAAACATAACTATTTATATATTAAAAAAATATAATAAAATTTTATAATTTAAATGATGGAGAAAAAAATAATATGTTACAAGAGTATTTACCATTTGTAGGATTATTGATATTTGGTAATATAGAAAACTTAATTCTTGCTTCTCAAGGTGAAGTTAAGAATGCAAAAGTGCTTTCATTAAGTATAATGAGTATAATTATAGTTATTGCATGGTTTTTAGTAGGAGCAGTTCTTACTCAAGAAGCAATTAGATATGCAAACTATATTGACTTTATTGGTGGTTTAGCAATATTCATATTGGGTATCCAAGCTATTGTAGAAGCTCGAAAATCAAAAGCTAGTAAAAAAGTTAAAGGTGAATAAGGATGAAGTTAATTAATGATTGTAACGGATTTTGGGGCTTACTTGTTTTTGGTAACATTGAAAATTTAATTCTTGCTTCACAGGGAGCAATAGCACATGTAAACCTAATAATTTTATTAATTTTAAGTCTGATTTGTGTTGTTTTATGGTTATTAGCTGGAAAATTTGGAACACAAATTGCAATAAAATATGCTGATGAAATTGAGATTATTGGTGGATTAGCAATAGTTATATTGGGTCTGCAGTCAATGCTTGGGGCGTTAGGAATATTATAATAAATTAATATTCTATTTTTTCTATTTTTTAGATTTTCAAATTCAACATATAATATATTTTTAACTATTCTAGAAACAGTAATATATATATTAAATTTGTTTAGGATGAACAAATATTGTACTAAATTTCTTTTTTTTTTAAAATGATTGTTTTAATTAAATTTCATGATAATTTGACGGGTTTTTTAAAAAAAATTAAAATATTTAGGTGGAGGGTAATGATTGTTTGTTGTAATTTTGTAAAAAATTACAGGGTTTTACTTAAGATATTTTTTTTATAGCTTTAACAGGACAGTTTTCATAACAAAGTCCGCAATGTAAACAATTATCTTGTGATATGTTATATGGAGTTCCTTCAGTTATTATTTTCTGAGGACAATTTTTAGCACATAATCCACATTGAATACATTCTTCAGTAATAACATATCCTTTTTTACTAATTGAACCATCATTAATTATAAAATTTTTTCTAAGTATAGGTTTTTGAGTCAAATCAAAATATTCTATTTCTCCACTAACTACCTTGAATGGTTCAAGGATATATCTACTCTCTCCAGGGTATACATTATTCATATAAGGATTTTCTTCAAACATCAGGTCAATCCACTTTTTTTGATCATCTAATTTTTTTGCAATTCCATTAATTCTGACTGATTTGTTATCTTTTAAATTCACATAACTTATCTGGGGGTGATTAATAATTTCTTTATAAACATTTTTTCCTCGTGCTGTTAAGAAGTAGATGGTATCTTCGTCAATATGCATAATATCAATAATTCGACTTTGACTATTTCCCTTTTCATCAACTGTGCTAAGTACTCCATCAATAACTTCACGAACCTGTTCTAAGCAGTCTTTTTTAGTAATCATTTTAACTTATTCCTATTATTTAATATTTTTTCTTAGGCTATTTGTTGGGTAGGGGGTGATTATTATTAAATATGGTTAATAGAAGATTTTGTTTTATTCTATTTTTAGGACCTTTTTGAATAGTTCTTCAACTTTTTGTTGATTGTCTTGATTATAATATGTATTATTTAAGTCTGTGTATAATGTAAATCGTACTAGTTCATATAGTACTTTGTTTAATGCTAATCCTTTATCTGTTAGTTCATAAGTTATTTCTGAATTTTCATCTTCATTTCTTTTAATTAAACCATTATTTTGCATATCTTTCAGGCAATTTGACAATACTTTATTTGATAATTGGGGTTTATTCTCTTTAAATTCATTAAAATGTTTTTTTCCAAAGAACATATCTCTAATTATTAGGATAACCCATTTCTTATTTATAATAGTTAAAGCAATGTCAATTGGACATTTTTCAATGTTTACTTCATTTTCCATATTAGTTCCCCATATTAATTTGATTAGTATTTATAAATATATTTTCCATTGTATATGTTAATTAAGTAACCTATTAGTTACTTTATAGTTATATATTAAAAAAATATAACTTTAATTAAACTATAATTATGTAGTTCATAGGAGGATATTAAGACAATGTATAAATTAAATTCATGGAATGAAAAAACAAATTTTAATGTTTCAAAAATAGCAAATAATTATCATACAGTTCAAACTGCTTGTGGTAGTGAAATTATTTCTTCTGCTTGTGGTAGTGAAGTGTCTACTGCTTGTGGTAGTGAGGTTGTTTCTTCTGCTTGTGGTAGTGAAGTGTCTACTGCTTGTGGTAGTGAGGTTGTTTCTTCTGCTTGTGGTAGTGAAGTGTCTACTGCTTGTGGTACAGAAATCACAGTCCCATGTGGCAGTGAAAGATTATAATCACAATAGATTAACAATTACCTTACCATAAAAATAATATTGAAACAATAAAACTATAAAAAATAAAAACACTTTTTTCAAATTCTCTTTTTTTGTGATGTGAAGCTTTATGACAGATTTTTTTGCTTTTCAATGGCATATAACAGATGATTGTGACCAACGATGCAAACACTGTTATATCTTCTCAGAAGAAAATGATAAACCGATTTTAACCATGAGCTATGACAAAATAGAAAAAGTATTCCAAAATTGTATGGATATGTGTCAAAAAACAGATAGAAAACCCTATTTTACATTGACAGGTGGCGATCCAATATTACATCCGGACTTCTGGAAAATTCTACAACTATTCAAAGAAAACAACGTCCATTTTGGAATACTAGGAAATCCTTTTCATTTAAACCAAACAATTTGCCAGAAATTAAGCTCATATGGCTGCAGATTTTATCAATTATCAATAGATGGATTAAAAGAAACACATGATTACTTCAGAAAAGAAGGCTCATACAAAACAACACTAGAAAAAATATCCTGTCTAAAAAATGCGGGTATTCATGCAAATATCATGACCACAGTTTCAAAGATAAACATTAATGAAATACCAGAAATTATTGACACAGTCGTAGAGTATGATGCAGACTTATTCTCTTTTGCACGATACTGTCCAACTAGCTTAGAAAAAAGTTCACAAATGACACCCGAAGAATATCATAACCTACTAGAAACATGCTGGGAAAGATTTAAAAAATATGAAAATTCAAACACTAACTTTAATCTTAAAGATCATCTTTGGACATTATTTTTATATGAAAAAGGCCTATTTACCATACCATCTGATTTAGATGATGATGTAATATATGATGGATGTAACTGTGGAAATTCACATATGACAATATTACCTGATGGTGCTGTATATGCTTGTCGTAGAATGGAAAGTAAGATAGGTAACGCATTAGATGAGGAGTTATATGATATATTTTTTGGAGAAGAAATGAACAATTACAGACAATATGATAAATTTGAAAAATGCAGTAAATGTGAATTATTAAGATTTTGCAGGGGCTGTCCTGCAGTAAGTTATGGAACTACACATAACATGTACTCTGCAGATCCACAATGTTGGAAGGAAGTATAGTTACTATGAAAGCAGTAATATTGGAAAAATGTTGCAATGCTAATGAATTAAAAGCAGTTGACATTGAAAAACCATCATTGAAAGATGGACATCTACTAGTTAAAATAAATGCATTTGGAATAAATCGTTCAGAAATCATATTAAGACAGTATGAAGCAAACGAGGATTATATTAAATTACCAATAGTACCCGGAATTGAATGTGTTGCAACTGTAATTGAATCTATAGACACCAATTTTCAAGTAGGTGATAAAGTAATTTCCTTGATGGGTGGAATGGGAAGAAGCTTTAATGGAAGTTATCAGGAATATGCTTCACTTCCTATAAAAAATACGTTTAAAATAAAAGAAAATGTCTTAGAAAAGTATAGTACTGAAGAAATTGCAAGCATACCTGAAACGTTTTTTACAGCCTATGCTTCATTATTTGAATGCTTACAATTAGCACCAGATGATACTTTATTAATACGAGGAGCTACAAGTGCAACAGGTATAGCTGCACTAAAATTAGCAAGAGCATTTGGATGTGAAATCATAGGCACAACAAGAAATAAAGATAGAATAGAAAACTTATCCAAGTTAGGTGCAGATTATGTAATAATTGATGATGGCAACATATCAGAAAAAGTTAAAGAAATTTATTCTGGTGGTGTAAATAAAATTTTAGAGTTGGTTGGTCCACAAACATTAAACAATTCATTTGAAGCATTATCAAAACATGGAATATGCTGTGTAACAGGTATACTGGGAAATAAGGAGTATATAGAAAATTTTGATCCTATTAAAGATGTTCCTAATGGAAAATATTTAACTTCTTTTTTCAGCAATTATCCAACAAAAGAAATGATAGACAGTATCTTTGAATATATTATAAATTATGATGTTGAGCTATCCTTATCTAAGGTATTTGATTCATTAGATGATGTAGCTGAAGCACATGAATTAATGGAAAGTAATAATGCTCAGGGGAAAATTATCATTAAACTAGATGATTTTTAACTAGTTTTACTATTAATTCAGAATTCCTTTTTTTTCTTATTATGGCTCAATAATAATTCTTTTTCTTCTTTAACATGTGTTTGATGGAATATATTATTAATATTTTATTTTAGACTATCTTTTTTGAAAAATGGATAGTTTATGGAACATCTCCTTGTTCAAGTAAAAAATAAAAAGCGTAATGCTATTCAAACCATTAATAATTAGAATAAATAAAAATTAGTATACCTAATAACTATATTCATTAAAATATTAGAAGGTGAATTTTATGAAAAGTATTTTTGAAAGAGAATTAGATGGAGAAATAATTTCAACAGATACTCCGAATATGAAAAAATATTATCAATAATATTGGAAACTATGGATGTGCAGAGAATTAAATAGTGGAGTTCATACAACTGAAGAAAACTTAGAATACTTGAGTAAAATTATTGGAAAAGAAGTAGATGAATCAGTATTTTTTATGCCACCATTTTATGTTGATTATGGAAAAAACATAAGTATTGGAAAAGGAGTAGTTATCCAACAATTATGTACATTTATGGATGGGGGAGGAATAACAATAGAAGATGGAGTATTTCTAGCACCAAAAGTCAACTTAACAACTCTCAACCATGACTTTAATCCTGAAAACCGCAGTGCCACTATTGCTAAACCGATACATATTAAAAAAACGTGCATGGATAGGTATAAATTCAACAATTCTTCCAGGTGTAACAATAGGTGAAAATTCAATAGTTGGAGCTGGAAGTGTAGTGACAAAAGATGTACCTGACAATACAATAGTTGCAGGCAATCCTGCTAAATTTATTAAAAGAATAGATGAATAATTAATATAATTTTTTTAGGGGTTTGATTATGGTTTGATGGGCTAATCATATAAGAAGTCATATAGAAGACTTCTTCAAATTCCTAAAAGAAGAACTGAACATAAAACATTTCTACAAATACTTTCTGAAGGATAAATAATCTAAACCCCTAAAATCTTTATCTTGTGGTTTGTGCAATTGTTTTAAATATGATGTCTTTTTATCGTTTTTTACACATTCTCCTTTACATCATAAATAACTGACAGTTATTCAATGTTAAATTATGTCTTCATAAGCGATGATTATATAAATACTAAACAGTATAGTGTTGTATGTATCATTTAAAGGATATCCTTTTTCATACTTTTGTTGTTTAAGTATAAAATTATAAAAAGATAAAAGGGGTTTAATTATTCAATTCTCTTCTTTGATAGGTTTATAGTATAATATGATTGCTATTCCAATTAATGAAGCTATTGTAGTGAGTAATCCTGCTTCTGGACCGAAAGCATTACCGCCTAGAAGAGAATAGTGTGTTTGACTTATTGACATGAATGAAGCAAATTTTATTCCACTAACATTTAATCCATAAAAGTATGATAGTAGGAAGTTCCATGATGCATGGAATGCGCCACTAATCCAGATATTGTCAAAACGAAGGAACAATAATGATAAGAAAACACCTACAATAAATATGTTAATCACGGCTAAAATGCCCATTCCACTATTGAAGACATGAAGAAAAACAAATGATAAGCTGCTGAAGATAATGGCTGGCATAATGTTGTTTTTTCTGGCAATAGATATCATTATCCATCCTCTTGTATAAATTTCTTCTTTCATGGATTGTACCATAAATCCTAACAGGAATGGAAGAAAAAGATATAAATTATTCATGTTGAATGATTTGAAATTATATTCTCCAAGCAATAAACCTATTATAACTACAAAACTTATCATCAAAAATCCAATTAAGAAACCCTTAGAATATGATGATAGAATATTATCTTTAGAAAAACCTATACTTCTTAAATTTCTTTTTTCAACCTTTAGAATAAATAATAGATATATTAATATAAGTATCATGGTACTAAATAATTTGATTATAAGAGCAGTATTGGGGTTTGTTTTCATACTGATTATAGGAATATCAATAAGGGCCGTGATGGTAAATTCTAGGAATATTGTCAATAAAATGAATTTAATCACTTCTTTCCAGAATGGAAGACCATGATTGTCAATTCTTGCTTGTTTGATTGTTTCAGAAGTTTCTACCCATCGAGTGATTTGTTTAAACATAATCTAATATATGTACCTTCTAAATAATATAAATAATCATATTAATTGATGATTATATGGTAACTATCTAATATGGATTATACAGGTCATATCAAAATATTAAAATACATAAAAATGTTGTTAGGATAAATTACATGTTTTTTGAATATCTTTATCATATTCCTTACAAAAAGCGTTAATATAAAGTGGTGAATATATTCCAACTTATTTTTGGGACAATGTTTCATCTGATTTAATAAGAGGGAGGTTAGAAAAAGTGGGTTTTAACCCACTAATTGTAAATGTGAATTAATAGGATAATGCTTGTTTTTTTTTGTCTGTGTCATTTACACAGTAAATGATTTCATGATCTTTTATGGTTTATTTAACTGTTAACTTGTTTGTGGTTGTGTAATTGTTGTATGTTGTAGTAATATTATAAGTACCGGTTTTTTCTTTAATTTCTAATGATGCATAACCATTTTCATCAGTTTTAACTTCATATGATTTATCATTAATTTTAAATATTACACTTTCTCCTGATTTTACTGGATTTCCATTGTCATCAATAATTTTTACCTTAAATGTGGCATTACTGTTTTCTTCACATTCAAGATCATAGTTTTCAACTATTGGACATTTAACTTCAATTTCATATGTTACTTCTTCACCGGTTTCTTCGTTTATAATTGTTATGGTATGTTTTCCCACACTTAATGAATCTAATGTGGCAATTCCATTATCATCAGTTGTTTTCTCATATTCTCTTCCATCTATGATGAATTTTACTTTTGCATTTTTAAGAATGTTTCCCTGATTGTCATAGAATTTTGCATTATGGTAATCATGTCTATTGTATGATATTGTACTGCTTTTTGCATTGACCTTTTTAGTTGATTGTGGTATATATTTATTTATATGTTTCTGGATGTGGTTGTTAATCCTGTTATTTGTATGATATGGCAGGTATTGTCTGTAATAATCATATTCCTCAAAGTCTAGATAATCATAGAATATCTCTTCAGTATCAGGATTGACTATTTCAATTTTGTATTTTTCATTGTCAAATGTTGTATCGAGAGTTGCCACTCCGTGTTCATTAGTTTTTGTTTTGTATTGCTTATCATTGACTACAAATTTAACATCAGTATTAGTTAGTACAGAGCCTTTACCATCATATAATGTGGCAGAATATCCTTTTTTGTTATTTGCAGTGTTGGTGTTTTTGATGATTGACGTTTTGTCAACTGTGTATAGTTTCAGTACTGCTGTGCATTCTTTATCTATTAAATCAAACCAATTTTTTCCATTAGTTGAATAAATGGACCGGTCCCTCTGATAATGTGTACGACTAAATCTTTCGACGGGAATTGCATTAGAAGTGAATATTATTTGTACTTCATCCTTTGCTTTTACAGGAATTAGTTTTGTTAACTTAATGGTTGAAAATCCACTGTATGGACTTGAACCAGTCTGTTGATGAACAGTTCTATCATTTACTACAATCCTGAAGGAATATTTCACACCTTTATTATTAAACCATGTTCCCACAGCTCCAAGGTAATCATTTTCAGTCATATAATATGTATTCGCATAATGGATTACATCACCTTCATATGATACAAAGTAATCATTTCTACCAAGAAGGTCAGTCTGATAATTTTTATTATATTTAACAGTATTTGTAAATATGTATGCAGTCTGGTTCTCTTTGGATATTGTTTCATCATAATATGAAACATATATGTATCCCTTATCTCCATAGTCTGTACCATAACTATTTTTAACAATCCATGCTCCATTAGCCTTTGGTGTTTTTACAAAATTATATTTACTGAAGTTATCATCCCATCCTACAATACATATTTCATGGTTTATTTTAACATTTCCATAACTATAATATGCGGCTTTTTTGGCATTGTAGAACTTTGGATCTGATGAACCATGTATGCTTCCTGAAATTGCACCATATTTATATATTGCATCTTTCATAAGAGACATGGTGTTTTTACGATTTCCTGGGATAACAAGAATATCTTGTATATGTATATTTTCCTCGGTTGAAGTAAGTTCAGATATTTTACCATATTCATCATATTGATCATATTCTTGACTGAAAGTTCCTAGCCAACTGACTAGATGTCCATTTGATAGATCTTTATCACCAAATTCAATCTGATATATGTTTCCAAATTTCGAATATTGAAGTTTAGTATTTACCACAGTATTCTCGGATAAGTCATATTTTTCTTTTGTAGTTTTAAGTAAGCTGGATTCAACAGCTGCATTAACACCGAAAGCCCAACATGAATTTTTTAAACCTTGATTTTTTACTGAAGTTACATATCCTAATTTACGTGAATCATATTTAGCAGGTAATTTACTAGTACTTTTTACAGGATTTTTTACTGTAATGCTTATACCATCATCTGCTATGTATGTTGCATAATCAGTATTTTTCAGTGATGTTTTATCACCATTAAGCTTATTTGACTTAAAGTTACCTGTACTGAAAACTGCATAAACGGCCATCTTATTTGATTTGAAAGTATTGCCATTTATATTGTATTTTGCATCATATAAATGTATGGCTGATGTTGACTGTGTATTCTTGTTAAATTTTGAATTCTTTATAGTTAAGTATCCATTATCGAAGTAAACTGCTGAACCACTATAGTCTGATAATATGTTTTTGTTATTGTTAAATTCTGAATTTGTTATGGTGGTATTAGCTGCTGATGTATAAATTGCACCACCATCATATACAGCACGGTTATTGTTAAATGTAACCTTGTTAATGTTTAGCTTACCACCTAATTGGAGAATAGCTCCACCAAAGTTACTTCTACAATTAATGAACTTGGTATTTGTAATGGTAGTAGTTCCTGTAGTTCTTAATGAGCCTGGAGCATCAACATATATTGCACCACCATTATTCTGTGATGTGACATTTCTGAATTCACAATTATTAACAATCAAAGTCTTGTTTTCATTTTTTAAGATAATTGCTCCACCAGTTAAGTTGCTTTTTAGGTTAATGAACTTAGTATTTTTAATTGAAGTATATGCATCACCAAATATTGCTGTTGAATATTGGGATTTTGTATCGGTAAATGTTGAATCAGTTATATCAATTCGGGATTTGCCTACGCTGGTAACAAAACCTTTATGTAATATTGAACTGCTCTTAAAGTAGCCTTTTTTTATATTTACAGATGCATAATTTGAAGTTATAATTCCCTCAGTTTTAGAATTACAATTTATAAACTTGTCCTTATTACTGGTGTATGTACATCCTTCATCCACAAAGATACAACCTGCTCTAGTAGCATAGTTATTTCTAAATGTAACATTGATAGTAGTTAAGCTAGCTCCCTTTACAAAACCTATTGCACTACCTATTTCATGTTTACCATTGATGATTATCATGTTTTTAAGAACAACATTCTTTGCAGTAACAGCAAAAACACGGGCTTTAGCTGAACCATCTATTGTATGTCCCTTACCATCAATAACCATATTGTTCTTATTCAATACAACTCCATTTGTACTATCAGAACCAGTAAACTTGTAATTAGTCTGTAGTGTAATTGAATTCTTGGACTTATCAATCTGATTTTGAAGAGTAGTACAACTTGCACTACTGCTTTTAGTAGCAGAGGCTCCTTTTAGATTAGTTGTGTTTGTACTTTTTTTAATAGGTGATGATGAACTTTTATCTGTAGAATTAGTATCTGCTGCAGAGACTACTGATAATGTCATAATCATTAAAGTAATACACACAACTAAAATAAAAGCATGTGATTTACAAAGTTTTCCGTTTGTGATAAATATCACCCCCGATATTTACTGATTACTGTTTTATTTTTTTTAATAATTATTTTTTGCTATATATTTTCATCAATTCTTACCATGATAAAGTATTAAAGTTTTATCTTGCAATTATTATCGTATTATTGTTTTTGTGGGGTAATACTCCTTTTAATACTTATAAAAGATATTAGAATCTGTGAATTAAACAGAAACATTTATTATAATAAAAGATAATTATTATCAGATAAGAAAGGAGGAGTTAATCATGTCCACACTATTAAATGTAGTAAATCTTATTGTAGTTTTAGCTCTAGCATGGACAATTTATAATAATCAAAATCAGGAAAACAGGTCATTAATATTGGGATTGTTGGCTTTAAGCTTTATATTAATCTTATTGGATATTATAACGTAGTAATTAATTTGTATAAGATATACATTAATTACTAAACTATTTTTTTTAGTTATTATCATATGATGGTGCATTTTATGGTTTTTTTTTCATGTTGTCAACTTAATTTTTGATTGGTGTTGTTTTGGTTGTTTTTATATGAAAAACTATACTGAAATCTAAGTTATATTTATTTTGGCTTTTGATATTTGTTTCTTATTCTTTTTACTTATTCCTACTTCAGTGAGTATGTTTTTTGATAGAATGTTTTTTAGATAAAAATTAGAGTAATTATCCATCTAAAAATCTCATGTAAAGAACTTGTTAATAAAGAACCTGGATAATAGTTCTTAAAATAAACAAAACATAGATTATATTTAAAAGATAATAAAATGATGAGTTTTATGACATAAATGATGAGGATTCCTCTACAATAATGGGGGATAATGACTTAATGAAAATTTGGAATAAATTGACTGATTTTCAAAAGTATTATATATATTCAAATATAATATTTAATTAAGAAATTTTTCTTTTGTAGATTGATTTTTTTATAATTTATATGAATTTTTCTTTTGCAGATTGAATTTTTATACGAGAATATATGCTGGTGATATTATGGCAAATAAAATAATCAAACGTTATTCTTATATTAATCAATTAAAAGATTATGTTGGCTCAGATTTTGTTAAAGTATACATTGGAATTAGACGTTCTGGCAAAACCACTTTAATGCACAATATTATGGATGAACTTAAATCAATGGGAATAAATGATGAAAATATCATATTTGTCTCATTAGAATCAAGAGAATATGCTCATATTGATAACTCAGAGCAATTAGATGAAATTGTTCATAATAAAACAGAAAACATTAACGGAAAAATATACCTATTTTTTGATGAGATTCAGCAAGTAAAAGGATGGGAAAAATCCATTAACAGTTACAGGGTTTCCATGGATAGTGACATATATATTACTGGTTCAAATTCAAAATTACTATCCGGTGAATTGGCAACACTCCTAACAGGAAGATATATTACAATCAATGTTTACCCATTTTCATTTAAAGAGTTTCTGCAATATAAAAACGAAATTGAAGGAGTTGAACTAACAAAATATACAATTAATGAACTATATGATGATTACTTTGATTTTGGTGGTATGCCTGGTATTTTATCATTAGGTAGCGATGAGTTTAAAAAAATAGCCTTGAAAGATATTTATAATTCCATATTATTTGAAGACATAGTTTCACGTTTTAAGATAAATAATATTGATTTGCTGCAACGATTTGCTAGATATATGATTAGCAGTACTGGAGAGATATTCTCATCCAAAAGTATAAAGAACTATTTAAAAAGCAATGATATTTATACTTCCCAAGATACCTTGCTTAAATACAACGGATACTTAAACCAGTCATTTTTCATTTCCAAATGCAAATATTTTGAACTTAAAGGGAGAAAGGAATTGAAAATCTTAGGTAAGTATTATCTAACTGATCATAGCTTTCATCATGCACTTATTGAAGATAACATGTTAAAAGTAACTAAAATCTTAGAAAACATTGTATATGTAGAACTACTTCGAAGAGGCTATACTATCCATGTTGGTAGAACTATAGACAATACAGAAGTGGATTTTGTATGTGAAAAATATGGTAAATACAAGTATATTCAGGTTTCATATAGATTAACAAGTGAAAAAACATTGGATCGTGAATTAAGTCCATTGCTTAAAATTCATGACAAATATGAATCATTTTTAATTACAACTGAAAATCATGACTTTTCAAAAGAGGGTGTTAAACATCTAAACATAATAGATTTTTTATGTGGAAATGAGTTATGAGAATATATTCACCTTACTGAAGACTAAAAAATATGAGAATTCTAACTAAGATTCAAAACCATAATAAAGATTTATTTTATTATAGGATAACTATAAATTGAAACATTACTGTAATAAGTATCCAATATATACTCTAAAAACTACAGTAATGTAATATAATATAGTTAACAGTATGTATAGTAAACGACATTAATTTTTATAAAAAATTAATACTAATTATATGTCTAATAATACTTCTTCAACCCATTTTTTCCAAAAGCTTGGTCGATCAACTGTTTGATAAAGTTCATCCTCGAACTCTTTTATTAAATCTTCAATGTCGATTACTATAACGTAATAATTAATTTGTATAGAAAATACATTAATAATTACTTAACTATTTTTTTTAGCTATTATCATATGATGATGCATTTAAGGGTTTTAGTTTAAATAATTCTTGATTGTGTGATATAATTTTATCCGATTGTTGTGTAGAAAATAGATTTCAATAATATCTCTCATATTAAATCAATTGGAGATGAAGGTATCTTTTTTGACAGTACTATTTTTAAGGAAAGAGTATCTGACATAATTATCTTTTTATTTGTTTTTGTAATACTTTTTATCATTTTGACATTTTTTTTGTTTATTA
>SUTR01000060.1 GCA_015062825.1 Methanosphaera stadtmanae | reverse complement strand
CGAAAAGAAAATCAATAACATTAATCTATTATATAGGTCAATCGGAATAATAACTTAATAAAACAGTAAAGCATGATATAAATTATGTTCTTCGGTTATAATTCAAAATCCTCCCTAATTCACCATTTTTTGGATAAAAACACATACAATCTATAATATATATGAGTGAGGAGTCCATGATATTTCATTAATATAATTAATTTTATAAACGTTAATTTTTTAAACAAGCGATTGGTATTACTTTTACACCATCTTTTCTAGTATAAGCGAATTTACCTCCAGTAACGATAGCTAAAAAAGAAGGTTCAGGAATGTTTGTTTGCTTTTCACTTCTTTTCTTTTCAATAATTTTAGCTATTTTCAACAAATTCTTAGCACCTTTTTCTTCTTCTCTATCACCTAACTTAAACTCAACAAATCCATAATCCCCATTATCTAATTGGATAACACAATCAACTTCTAAATCCAATCTATCATGATAGTAATATATTGTTCCATTAAGTGGTTGGGAATATATTTTTAGGTCACGAATACATAAATTTTCAAAAATAAATCCGAAGGTGTTTAAATCATAAATTAACTTTTCTGGAGTTAAATTTAATATAGCAGTAGCAATCGATGGATCTATGAATTGTCTTTTAGGACCTGTTCTGATAACAGTCTTTGATCGGATATTGGGTGACCATCCTCTAATATCATCAATAACAAACAACCGTTTTAGTGCAGAAATGTAGGAGTAATATGTGGTTTCATCAAGTGTAGTATAAGTGGAATTAACATCTTTAATAATGTTAACATTCTTTGCCAAAGTTGATAAATTACGAGCATAAGCAGATAATAATAATTTAATTTTTGCAGGATCTCGTTTAACATTATCAATTTCTGAAACATCTGTCTGACATATATTTTCAACATAAGATTTGGAAATTTCAAGTTGATCCACTTTATTTTCTATAGTTAAAGTTTCTGGCCATCCACCACGACAAGTGACATGTAATAAATCTTCAAAACTTAAATCAGATTCAATACCATCAATATTCAAATTTTTATCTTCAAACAAATCTTTTAATGATATTTTACCATTTGAATCTTTACTTTCATAAAGACTCATAGGATACATTAACATCCTATGTATTCTACCAGTCCCGCTATGCATAATTTCTTCATCATTAACAACCGTAGAACCTGTTAAAATATAAAGACCCTTACCATCCAAATCATCTACACTAGTTCTTACAGCATCCCATATAACTGGTGCTATCTGCCATTCATCAATTAATCTTGGTTTATCTCCTTCTAATAATTTTGAAGGTTTTATTTCTGCTAATTGTAAATAAGACTTTCTTTTATCCGGATCCTGTAATTTCAATACACTTTTTGCAAACTGAGTAGATGTAGTAGTTTTACCACACCATTTAGGACCAACTACTAAAATTGCACCCATAATATTTAAATAACGTTCTATTTCATCATCAATTAAACGAGCCATATATTCCATACTTAAGCCTCCACCATATATGTTATTTTATGTTTTTTAACAATTATACTTTAGGTTTTTTAACAATTATACTTTAGGTTTTTGAATATTTATACTTTAGGTTTTTGAATATTTTTGTTTTAGACTTTTGCAATATATTGTTACCTAAAAATTCAAGTCATATAAACCTAAATCTTAATTTCTTGCGAAAATATTCTGCAACAAATAATTTTTAAAATGAATTGTTTTTCCAGTTGTTGGTTTAAAAAATCTACTTTTATATCAAATTGTAAAAGAAAATCTGCTATTTTTTCTTGTTCATTTAAGGAAGGAATAGAAAATTTATAGTATTACATAAGATTCCAATCAGAACGTGGCATTTTTGAACCAGAAGATACATTAGCAATTTAATTAAATTTAGATGTTTGAATTAGATTATAAATGTAAGGTATACTTTATCTTCTGAATCAAAGACCCATATTTCTGTTGAACAAACTCCTTCAAATGTACTTAACCAAAATTTTCTTAAAATAAGGTCTTAACTTAGCAAATAATATGTTATTTTCATTGAAGAATAATTTTATACTTTTTTATCCTTTTGAGTTGATATATCCTAACAATAACTATTATTTTGTGATAAATGTTACAATTCTATTCATTTATATTCTTGTTTATCGTTGGAAGGAGTATACTTCCTTTTTGAAATTTGAATAATATCTCCCAATTTTTTGGATATGCATATATCATCATCAAATTTCTTAAATCGCAATAAATATATTAGAAGCAAAAATTAACAGTAGACCCAATCACGGCAACAGCAGGAGATGTGATAAACATAACCACCAAAATCAAAGCAGGTGACGAAACAATCACAGACATAAAACTAGGAAAAAAATAACATTCAAAATTGACGGCAAACCCCTAAAAAACGAAAACAGTGAAGTAATCTACGCTAAAGTAGTAAATGCTATAGCAAAAATCGAAAATTATCTTGTACCTGATAACTGGGCAAAAGATGGCACAACAATACAAGCAGTATACAGTGAATCCATACAATGTGAAAAACTAACAAGTGAAAGGACAAAGTTAACAGTAGCAGCACAAGAACCAACACTCACCATAACACCAATAACCAACGACGTACAAACAGGCTCTACCATAACACTTAAAGCTAAAATAGCAGCAGGTGACAAAGCAATCACAACCGGTAAAATAGTCTTTAAAATCAATGGTAAAACAGTAAAAGACGAAAACGGCAAAGTAATCTACGAAAAAGTAGATGCTAATGGTGAAGTATCAGTAGACTATAACCTTGGCAATATTAAAGCTGGAAGTTATACCATTGAAGCAACATTCATATCACCAAACTATGATAAAATAACAAGTAACACCACTATGACTGTTGTAAAAGCATGAACTGAATAAGACATTCATTATAATTAAAAAAAATACTTAAACATGATATTTACCCTGTATTTATATTACAAGATATAAAAAAAAGGGAAAACAAGTATAGTGGAGACTTGTTCTCCACATCCTTTTTTTAATTTTATTTATAAGAAATTTCATCTAGAATAACATAACTTAATATTATTCCACTATAAAGTTATAGCTTATTTTTGAATATATTTCAAACATAAATCTTTAATGAAATATAAAATTTAATAAATATTCCACTTCACTATGTTCTCACATAACGAAGAAAGAAAAATAAAATATTGTATTGGGAGAGGTTAGATTTAATTAAAATACGAAAATGGAATGATTAAAGATAAGTATTCATTACAAAGTATTATCAAGTAAAAAGTATGTAATTAATAAGATAAATAGTTAAAATTAGATAATTAATTTGGATTAAAATAAGTTTATAGATTATATTTTCGAGGAATAATTATTTTATTTTCATGTTCCAACAAGGGACGTAACAGGTGAGTTTTTTGATGATGCTCATTATTATCTATTATTAACCCAATCAAGTAACTACTATCTAAAAAAATCATAAATATCCTTAACCAAATTATTTATAAGCTTCTTTTTTTAAACTAAGACTATTAGTTGCTTTATCAAATACAACAGCACCATCCAAATTCTTTAATGAATCATCAACAGAGTCATTATCAAAATCCAATAATCCCTTAATAGCATCCAAATCAGAAATAGGAGTATTTAAATTACCATCATCATTTAATTTTAATTCATCAGGAATATCCTCTGATAAATCAATATCAAAATGAGTCTTTTCCTCTTTTTTATCATGATCCAACATTCTTTCTATTTCTTCAATACTTTTTAAAGGTTTATTAGGAGTTGAATCATTTTTTAATACCATCAAGAATATATTTATTAGCCAAATCAAACTGACTAACCCCTGTAAGCACACTTTTATGTTTTAATTGTTGTTTAACATCTTCATTAATACGTATCGTAGTTGCCATAAAATACCACCTATAATAAAAAATCTATGAAATAATATATATATAAATATATTTGTATACAAATCAACAAGAAATTATAAAAAAATCTAGAACACACCTATTTCAAATAATAAAAAAAATAACAATTAATAAAACACGACAACCCATACTATTTATTTCCCCATATATTCTTACATACTATAAAGCATTATACAAGACAAAAACAACAAGGAAGTACAAAGAATGCAACAAATCCAAATAGCAAAACGACAAATAAACTACCAACACACACTAAAACTAACATACAATATAAAAATCACAAAAACAACCTACACCAACAAACAAAACAAGAAAACATATACAAGATACAAGATAAGAATACCAGAAGAACTACAACAACTACTACAAAACACAGAAAAATTATACTTCAACAAAGAAGAAGACAACAATATACACATTACAACAAAACCAGTCCAAGACACCATACACAAATCAAAAATACAGAAACACACATACCACAATAGAACAGATTACTCCTTAACCTTATCCAAAAAAATATTCAACATAGAAGAAAAAACATACCTAACCTGGAAAGTACTAGTAGAAAACAATAAGATCAAAGACAGCACAATAGAATTATACTAACTTTCTCATACTTTTTTAATAAACTATACCAAAGATATGACAAAAGATTACTCAGCGATGCCGTTTGAAAAAAATTACTCAAAAATTAAAAACGACCTAAAAAAAATATACCAAAACTAAACCAAATATAATAAAATTAAAAAATATTATACGAAACACCATAAAATCAACCCCAATATACTAATTTCCCCCCCCCCTTTTATTATGAAATAATATGAAGTAGAATAAAACAATATTAATGAAAATAATTTATATAAATAAATAACCTAAAAATATCCAATCTTTAAATAAAATAATTCACCATGATTAATATTCTATAGTAAAATAAAAAGCATACATTTAATTATATTGAAAAATAAACAATATTATTGATATTACATATAATTTGAATATCATCAATAAAAAATTAATACTCGATAAAAAATATACTAAAAAATCACATGATAACAAAATAAAAAAATATTAATTAATATGGCAAACACAGAAACATAAAAAAACTACATTATATAAGATGAAACGGAAAATATTAATATTTTAAACAAAGACTCTTTCAGACTACAAAAACTAATAAAACGAGTTTAATTATAAAGATGGTGTTTTAAATTGTATTTGATATCAGATAAACATTATTTACAATAATGTGAAGTGATAATATGAAAATAAGTAATAAATTAATCATATTTGGGTTGATTTTATTTGTAAGTCTTACAGCTGTAAGTGCAGCAGACATCATAGATGATGATTCAAGTGCCGTGGCAGTTGAAACACCACAAGTAGAACCAGCCAACACAGAATCAATTGCACCAAGTGTGCAAGAAACACAACTAGAAGACGAACAAGAAGAAACCACAAGTAATGATGTGGAAATCTCCCAAGATGTAACAATAACTGAATCAAATAAAGGAGATTATAACAATAAAAATTGGACAGTTAACCAAGGAGTAACTGTTACTGGTACCACAGGAGTATCTTTAACAAACGTAGCAATTAATGTAGTAGGAGATTATGTAACTTTAGATAATTTAGAAATTACAACAAATAATGCAACAAAATTAATTGATGCAACAGGCACTAAAAATCTTACAATAACTGATTCAAGATTGACTTTAATCAATAATGGACTATCAACAAATAATCAAACAATAGGAATAGACTTAACAAATGCAAAAAATACTACTATAACTGGAACAACATTGAACGTTCAAGCACCATCACAAGGTGTAACTTGGAAAAATGATACAGGATATTGGTATAGTACATTAGATGTTTCCGGAATATTAGTTTATAATTCAGAAAATATAATTATAAACCAAAATATAATACACATAACAAATACTACCGAAAAATATGCATACACCACAATGCCAGCAATTACAATAAAAAGTGGTTCAACAAATATAAACGTAACATTTAATACAATAACTTCAAGTGGAGCACAATTTGTATATGGTATAATGATGAATGATGGTGTTACAAATGTTGCTATAAAAAATAATACTATAGGCGTACAAGATGTATTATATGTAGCAGGAATTGATGCATCAACAGCAACAAATAGTGTTGTATCAGGCAATCATATTACTGCAACAAGTACTGGACAAACAACCTATGATCCAATAGTTGGTGAAGAATCATTAGCATATGGAATCATATCCGATACATATACTACTGGTAACCAAAATAACCGAATTTGTAATAATACTATCGTTGCAACAGCAAATACAGTATATGGTATCGAAGTATATAAAGGAGATAATGTAACAGTATGCTCAAATAATATCTTTGGTAATGGAAACAAAACTATGGGAGTAGCATTTGCACATACAAACAACAGCAAAATCATTAACAACTTTATGAGACTAACTGGAACAACAGTAGCTCACCACAGTTTCTATGAAGAAGTAACACCAGTAAATGCTGGAATAATATTTACCAACCAATCAAATGGAAATTGGATACAAGGAAATGATATTGAAATTACTGCAAATGGTGATAGTACAACAAGAGCTATTAATTTACAAAACTCTACAACAGCAACCATAACTGGAAATGAATTATATGCAATAGGAACTGATGAGTTAATTGGAAATAATAGTATTATCAAAGACAGTTTATGTTCAGGAATAACTATTGAAGAAAATGATGGAGTTGTTCCTTACAATTGTAATTGTGGATGTATGAATAGTAATACAGCATCACAAAATGAAGCAATATTTTTTCTATAAATCTAAAATAATAAAACAAAATCCCACAGATACAGAAAATATTTTAATAATTGATGATGATAATTATCTAGATTATGGAGTAACTAAAAGAAGTGGTAAACAATATAACGTAAATGGTAATTTAATGCTACCAAATACTAATGTAATACTAAACCTAAGTAATCCAAAAATTATCTCTGTTTGGTTTGTTAATTATACTCAAAATAACATAAATTTTTTAGGTAGTACCCATACTGGAGATATGCTATCAGTAGTAGTACCAGGTAATATAAGTAATTGTTATGCTCCAAATTGTAGAATACAAATAGATAGTGATAATTCATATGTAATAAATTCTACATTCGCAATGAGTACTACATACCATAATAATATTTCCTTTATAAACAATACAATTATTCAAATAAATCCTACTCCTTATGCTCTTCAAATGTATATATCTGGAACTAATTATACTATTAAAGATAATTATATCGTATTTTTATCTGCATTGGGATATACAGGTGAAATCAGAGATGATGTTATTTTAGAAAATAATGGACCATTTTATGAAAATCCAGAAATGTTAAATAATAGCAATTACAACACATATTTCGATGAAAACAATAATCTAAAAAGTGAATATGAAAACAAAATATTATTTGCAACCGAAAACATAACAAACCCAGTAACAATAAGCAAAAAAGTAACATTAACTGCACTTCGAGGATACGGCGGATACTCAAACATCAATTTAATCGAAGGATCAGACAATTCAATAATAGAAGACAGCATCATAAACAAAATAACAATAAATGGAGCAAACAACATCAACATAAACAACAACAAATTATTATCCGACGACAGTATCATAGAAGTAATAAACTCAGTTGAAAACATTATAGAAAACAACACAATCAACACAAAAAATACAAACACAATAACATTTGATGCAGAATCATTCGGAACAACAGTAAAACATAACGAACTAATCGCAAACGAATTAACCGGAGACAACAGCGTACTAACAACAGAAGAAAACACAGTTGAAGAAAACACACCAATAACCGAAGAACCAACATCAACACCAGAACTCAAAATAGACACAACAGAATTCACAATAGGAGAAAAAACCACCATAAAAGCCAGCATATACCTTGGTGATGAAGTAGCAAGCAATATCACTGGTGGAAAAGCAGTATTCAAAGTAAATGGTAAAACACTAAAAGATGCAAACGGTAAAGTAATATATGCAAAACTCATAAATGGAGTTGCAACAATAGAAGATTATGAAATACCAAATAGTTGGAACAAAGAAGGATTAACAATAACTGCAGTATACTCAGGATCAAGCAAATGCGAAGCACTAAGAAGCCAAGAAACAAACATAACCACAACAACAACCACACCACAATTAACCGCAGAAAACACAACCGCAACCACAGGATCAACAATACAACTCAAAGCAAAAATAACAGCAGGAGATAATCCAATAACAAACGGAAAAGTAGTATTTAAAGTAAACGGAAAAACAGTAAAAGACAACAACGGCAAAGTAATATACGCAACAATAGACTCCAACGGAGAAGCAAGCGTAAACTACACAATCCCAGAAAACATGAAAACAAACAATTACACAATCACAATAACATACACATCACCAAACTACGGAAAACTAAACACAACATCAACACTAACAATAACCACATAAAAAAAACATACGCATATGAGTAACCATAATACTCATATAACTACTTTTTTCTAAAAATTACTTAATTAATTTTCATAATCTATTTTTTAAAAAATAATCCAAAATTATTCTCATAAAAAAAATTATTATTACATAATATTAGAAAGTGACTGATTTCTATGAAAAATATAAACAAAATATTAATTTTCACATTCATTTTAATCATAGGACTAAACTTCATATACGCAACAGACAACACCACAATAAACCAAGACAATAACCTAATTGAACAAAACAATAACTTAGCCCAAGATACAATAGAAGAAAAAGACAATCCTATACAAAATAAAGAAAAAACAATAATAAAAGAAAATAAAACACTTAAAAAAGAACCAAAAACAATCATACTAAACAGTTCAACATTCGACACATACGTAACCAACAGAACATTTAATGAAAAAGTATCAAATGGTGATACTATTGATATACAAGGTATACTAGATGGAGGACGATTCAGCCTAAATGTCAACAAACCACTTAATATTATTTCATCAACACATGATGCATATATAGATTTAGATAAAAAATCGGCAGGATTTTATGGAAGTAATGAAGCTAATGATCATGATTTTGTAATTTCCAATGGCGGATCTGGAAGTAATGTATCTGACTTAACATTCCACAATACACACATCTACACGACAAATGCACAAAATATTACCATAACTAATATTACTGCAGATTGTAATCAAGCAGTGGGTATTGGCAGAGGAATGATATCCATACGTGATGGAAGTAGAAATATAACAATAAGAAATAGCTACTTTGAAACCTTTTCTAATGGAGGTCATAGTAATGTGGTATTTGCATATGCACATGACTGCCTATTTGAAAACAACACAGTAAAAGGACATGGATTTGTAGGAAACCTTATTTACATTACAACATATGGAAGTGCAGAGGATACTGGAGAAACAAACGTAACCTATGGAAATACAAACATAACCATACGAAACAATTATATCGATGGAACTGATGCAACAGACAATGGAATATGTGTGGGAGTTGTAATAGAAGGAGCAAACCATACAATCGTAAACAACACCATACTCAAAACAATTTCTGGAATGGCGCAAGTAAACGATTATGGAACAAACCTAGCAAACAACACATTCGCAGACAACTACTGCCCAATAACCTATTATAAATTAATAAACATAACAAATCAAAACTACAACAACTATGGAAACCTCATAAACAACACATATTACTTAAATGAAAATGTAACAAATCAAAATGTTGTATTAAATTTAACCCTTGCTGAAGAAATATATTCAGAATATAAATTTAACTTAATAGCAATTAACACATACAATTATATAATAAAACAAATCACACTAAACCACACCAACATAACAATAAATGATGTATACACACCACAAACAACATTCAACCTACTACAAGATGCAACAGTCACAAACTCAACAATCAAAAGACTCAACCTACACAACACCAAATCTAACATAACTAACAACATAATAATAAACCAAGACAACTCAAACAATAACAATCCCACAACAATAAACATAGACGAAACAAACAATGAAACAATAATAGAAAACAACTACCTCCTCGCATACAACACCCCAACCGCCCAATCAGGCAAAAACACCATAAAAATACAAAACAACAACGGAGGAAAAATACGAAACAACACACCCCACTACAACAACATACACATACTAAACACCACAACATACAACACACTATTTGACGAAAACAACACAGTAAAAGAGGAAATCAACGGAACAATCATACTAACGCAAACAATTAACCAACCAATAAACATAAACAAACCAATAAATATTACAACACAAAAAATACCAAACAAAGACAAAACAATATATGATTATGATATACGAGGAACATCACCATCCGGATTATATAATTTCCCAAAAATACCAAGAACAATACCATACTACAACAATATAACATTCACACAAGAATCAAACGGATCCAATCTAACAAACTCATACACAAACAACATAAACCTAAACACAAACAACATAAACATACAAAACAACAACATAAACGGAAACATAACCCTCACAAACTCACACAACAACACAATAACACAAAACAACATCACAAACAACCAAACATACACCATAAACTTAGACCCAACATCAAACAACAACACAATACAAAATAATACACTAAACGCAATATATCACGGAGACATGAGCATATCAAACCCAAAAAACAACACAATCAAAAACAACACACCATTAAACGATGCACAAATAACAACTGACATTAATGAATTATTTTATACTCCAACACCAATAAAAATAAACATAACCAACAATAACAAAAGTGTAACAAATGGATATGTAATCATAATACTAAACGGAACACAAATAGTAAAAGAAAACCTTACCAATGGATACCTCGAAACATACATTGCAGCAACAAAATCAGGAAACCTAACACTGAAAATATACTACTTCGCAGAAAAAGACTACAACAATAACATCCTAACCAAAGATATAACAGTCAGAAAAGTAAACACAAACATCACACTAGAAACAGAAGGAAACCTAACAATAGGAGAAACAATAACATTCAAAGCAACAATACAAGATGAAAACCAACTACCACTAAACAACGAAACACTAACATTCATAATAAACAACATAGAACACAACACAACAATAAACAATGGAATAGCAACATTCACCACAAAAACCAACGACACCTGGATAAACGGAATATATGCAAAACTCTACACAACAGAAAAATACAACACAACACAAAGTAACACAATCAAACTAACAAAAGGAGAAGCAAACATAAAAGCAACACAAAAAATAACAGACAACAACATAACAATAACCGCACACATAACAGACACAGGAAACACGCCCCTAGAAAACGGATACATAAGATTCAAAAACGGAACAAAAACACTAAAAAATATTAAAATAACACATGGAATAGCAGAATACACCCTGCCAATAACAAATGGGATCAACGGAACAATCATAACACTAAGCCTAACAAACAACAATGCAATAAACAACAAAGACGAAAACATAACACTAACACTAAACCCACCAACAATAACAAACACAAAAATAGAACCAATAACAGGAAAAACAGGACAACCAACTACAATAACTGCAACAGTAATAACCGATGACAACCAACCAGTAAACCAAGGACAAGTAACATTCACCACTACAGACTACACAGAAACAGTACAAGTAACCAATGGAACAGCAACAATAACACACACATTCACACAAACACTAAACAACACAATAACAGCAACATACACACCAGCAGATAATACAACATACTATGAATCCACCAACACCACAACAATCACCATAACCAAAGATCCAGAAAACATCACCATAACACTAACACCAATAAACGGAAAAACAAACCAAGAAACAACCATAACAGCAACCATAACAACACAAAACAACACACCAGTAAACCAAGGAAGTATAACATTCACCACTACAGACTACACAGAAACAGTACAAGTAACCAATGGAACAGCAACAATAACACACACATTCACACAAACACTAAACGATACAATAACAGCAACATACACACCAGAAAACCCAGAAGACTATAATCCACAAACAAACATCACAACAATCACAATTACAGAAGAAAACAAAGAACTAACACTAAAAATAGACACTAAAACATTCATTATAAACCAAAACAACACAATAACAGCAAGAATATACCAAGGTGAGAATATACAAAACAACATTAGTGGTGGAAAAGTAGTATTCAAAGTAAACGGAAAATCACTGAAAGACGAAAACGGCAAAGTAATCTATGCCAAAGTAGTAAACGGAACAGCCAGCATAGAAAACTACACAGTACCACAAACATGGAACAAAGAAAACATCACAATAACAGCAGTCTACTCGGGATACAAAGAATACCAATCACTAAGAAGCCAAGAAGAACAAATAACACTCACCACACCAACACCAACACTCACAATAACCACAATAAACACTGACGTACAAACAGGCAGTACAATAAAACTACAAGCAAAAGTAACAAATGGTAACACGCCAATAACCACAGGTAAAATCGTATTCAAAATAAACGGAAAAACACTAAAAGACACAAACGGCAAAGTAATCTATGCCAAAGTATATGCAAACGGTACAGTAAGCCTTGACTATAACATAGGAAACCTTAAGGCAAACACATACAACCTAACAGCAACATTTATCCAAACAGGATATGACAAACTAACAGCAAACACTACAATAAACGTAGTAAAAACATAAAAATAATAATTAAACATAATATCTGTCCTTTATTTATAAATCAATATATAAAAATAAAGGAAATTTAATTAAGTGGAGAATATTCTCCACAATATTTTATTTTTAAATATATATTGTACCTAATTTTTTAAATCTTTCAATAACATCTTCTTCTTTTAAATTAGTATATATTTGTGTAGTTTGTATATTTTCATGTCCTAGGAATTCCTTTACATAGTTTATTTCGTTGGTTTTTAGTGCTTCTATTGCAAAGCTGTGTCGTAGGTTGTGTGGTTTCAGATTCTCCGAGTATAGATTAGTGTTTTCTTTTTTGTCTATTTTTGCTGCTAGTTTTTTGAATCAGCGTTGTATTGATCTTGATGTTAATGGTTTTAGTTCTTTTCTATTTGATTCAAAGATGTATTTCTTATGATTTTGTGAGTATCTTCTTAATTGTCTTGTTAATTTATTTGGTATGACTATTAATCTTCTTTTTGTATTCTTTCCTATTATGGTTATTATTGCATTTCCTGTTTCATCTGTGTTTTCGAGTTCGTTTTTGGTTATGTTTAGTGCTTCATGTATACGTAGGCCTGTACTTGTTAGTAGTTTTATTATAAGTTTGTCGGTCTTATCTTCTATATAGTTTAGTGTTGTTTGTATTTGTTGTGTGGTAGTTGGGTTTTCATTTTTCTGTTTTTATTAGTTTTAGGTCTTTATCATAGCTTAGCTTAGTATATTCGTTGATGAATATCTTGAGTATTATCAGGTGCTGGTTTATGGTTATTGCTTTACATAATTTGTTATAGTTTCTTTGTTAATTAATATGAATTCATCCTCTGATTTTATTATTTTTATTTGGTGAATTTATTTTTAAGTTAAATATATATACTAATTAAGTCATATTATTAGGCATACTATATTCTTTTTACAGTAAGAGTAATAGTATAAAAGGTCTATAGTCATATAAGAGTCTTTTTTTAAGATTCTTTATGCATGATATTTTATGAATCTAATTTTTTTATTTAATTTAACTTTTATTTAGTAATTATAATTTTTAGATAAGCATATATACTAATTAATTTAATAATATTCATCATACTAGTGACTTTCAGTTAGATGGTGGAAGCATAGTAAAATAAGCGAAAATGTTTGTGTTAGAATCTTATTAGAGATTCTTAACATTTACATTATTACAAAAACTATTTTTTTACTTTATACTGTTTGATTTTAATTAGCACTATTTTTTCATAAATTGGGGGTTGGCATAAATTCATTTTTTTAATATTTTTATATTTTTTTTATAAATTTGTTTTATTTTTAATTAATTTATATTTTTTTTATATTATTTATTAAAATTTTTATTTTAAATA
>SUTR01000059.1 GCA_015062825.1 Methanosphaera stadtmanae | reverse complement strand
TCATACATAGCTGCGTTAATACAAAAAACGACTTCCAAATGCTTTCTGAAAGTAAATATTTCTAGAACCCTAAAATATTTTCTTAAATAACATTATTTTAATAGATATTATGAGAAAATTGAAATGTATTCTATTTTAACAATAAACTACAAAATATTAAATATGGCGAAAGAAATGTGATAATATGCAAAGACAAGAAAAAATTATTAAGACAAGTATTATAGGAATAATTGTAAATATTATTCTAGTAATTTTTAAGGCCAGCATTGGAGTTTTAGTAAATTCAATTGCAATAATACTTGATGCAGTCAACAATCTTACAGATGCATTATCATCCATAATAACAATTATTGGTGCAAAACTTGCAGGAAGACCTCCTGATAAGGAACATCCATATGGTTATGGTAGAATAGAATATTTTTCATCAGTAATAATTGCAGTAATAGTATTATGGGCAGGTATTACAGCACTTCAAGAATCCATTCCTAAAATTTTTAATCCAGATGCTACAAGTTACACTATTGAATCATTAATAATCATTGCAGTTGCAGTAATTGTTAAGTTCTTATTAGGTAGATATGTTAAAGCAGTAGGAGAAGATATTAATTCACAGGCATTAATCGCATCTGGTAGTGATGCATTCTTTGATTCATTACTATCCTTATCAACACTTGTTGCAGCAATAATCAATATAATATGGCATGTCAGTCTTGAAGGACTTTTAGGTGTCATATTATCTCTTGTAATCATTAAAGCAAGTATTGAAATATTATCTGAAACTGTAAATAGTATGCTTGGTTCACGTATTGATAGTGATTTGTCAAAGGAAATTAAAAATAAAATAAATTCATTCAAGCAAGTATATGGCAGTTATGATTTAACACTCCATAATTACGGACCAGAACAGATGATGGGTTCAGTACATATAGAAGTAGATGATAATCTTACGGCAAAGGATATTCATACATTAACTAGACTTATCTCCCAAAAAATATATGAAGAGTATAACATTGTACTGACTATAGGCATTTATGCATCAAATAATAGCAATGAAAATTATAAAAAGATTAAAGATGACTTGGATGAGATTGTAGGCAAGTACTCTGAAGTTCTAGAAATCCATGGATTCTATGGATATGATGAATGTAAACTGGTTACCTTCGACATCATTGTTGATTTTAAGGCGGATAGAGAAGAAATTAAATCCAAGATTTTAGATGAATTAAAAGAAAAATATCCAGAATATGACTTTAGAGTCATTGATGATTATGATGTTAGTGACTAAAGTATCAAGAAAGTTACTTAATTAGAATTAGATTCAACATGAATATTTTTGAAGAAAAAAAAATACAGAAGAAAAGATCTTTTCCTCAATTTCCTTTTTTTTAAATTAAATTCCCCAATATATGAGAATTCATAACAATTTTCCCAGTTTTAAAAGACTTTTAGGTGATGACTTTATAATTACCATTAATAATTTTTTAACGGATATGTTGCTCATATCAGTATTGTTTAATTCCTTAATTATATTATTTAAACTTTTATCATCAAGGGTTAACAAAAATTCTTTGACTTTATTGAAACGACTATAATCTTTATTTAAATGTTCTTCAGTAAGATTATAATATTCTTTCAAACAATTCTTTGAAAAATCATCTTTTTCTATTGCATGACTTGCAACAATACCAGCATGCATTCCAGATACTAATGCACCTCTAATTCCATCACCAGTTAACGGATCTACAAATCCTGCAGCATCCCCAACCATCATAATATTATCATCATAACGATTTTCATTGATTCCACCTAATGGGTCACCACCAATGTTCATCTCAACAGCCTGTGCCTGTTGTGTCTGAGCATGGGATTTTATGAAATCATCCAGGTATTCTTTAGCAGTCTTATCAGCATAGGTCTTTAGTACTCCAAGTCCTACATTAGCTATATCATCTGCTTTTGGAAAAATCCATACATATCCCCCGGGAACGATGCTTCCTGTGAAAATATGTACCTGATTCATATTCGTCTGTTTAATGTTTACCATTTCATATTGAATACATGAAGCCATATCCTTTAATGGAAGTTTAGAATTCAATCCCAACCATTTACCAACACGGGACTCAGGACCATCTGCAGCTATAATTATCTTGGATGTAACTTTAATATCGCCCTGAAAAGACTTGAGCATTGTCACTATCTTGCCATCTATTCTTTCTGAAGATATGGCTTGTGTTCTAAGCATCACCTTTGCACCAGAACGTATTGCATCCATTGCTAAATGCTTATCGAATATTTTTCGTTCAAGAATATAACCACGATATGGTAGTTTATTCTTTTTTGTATCTAATTCAAATATTGTATTGTCTGGTGATATTAATTTTATTCCATCTATCTCACGTGCAATCCATCGTTTATCTGGTATTATGTCCACTTCATCAAGCGTTGTTGTTACTATTCCTTCAGCACATCTTTTTGGAGTGCCTATCTCTGCTTTCTTATCAACAAGCAGAACATCACAACCATTACTTGATGCATGTTTTGCTGCCATAGAACCTGCCGGTCCTGCACCAACAATTAATACATCAACTTCTAACTCCATAGTATCCATCCTATTTATTGAAAATGTATAAAGACTTTCTTATTAAGAAAATATTTAATTAACTAAAATAATAAAAAAATAAAAAATGGTAAATAAAAGATTATTTAATGAAGAATCATACCCTTATGATATAATACTGCTTCAATAATCAACAGTATATATCCTATTATTCCCACGACTCTATCAGATGCTTCTCCATATATTAATAAGTATGTTGCAGCAACTATTATTATAACAGAGGTTATTAGCCATAGTATTTTTACTATCCTTAATTTTTGTTTATGATTCATTCAAATCACCATATTTTATTCTTTCAGATTTGATTTGTTTTATCATACTAGTATGTTTTTGATATTAATACCTTACTTTGTGCAGGATTTCCACAGTTTATACATTCACCTGAGACATCCGCATCTTGGGTTCCAAGAATATCTATATCGAATTTTTCTTCCATATCCTTACCACAATCTGTCTGACCACACCAGTTACAGGTAATTATTCCACCTTTCTTGTTGATTGTTTTCTTGACTTGCTCTAGTTTTTCAACCGGATATGTTTTTTCTTCTTGGAACTTATTGGCTTCATTCCTCATATTCTCAGAGATGTCATCCAATAGATTTTTTATATATTCGACTATGGTTGTTTCATCATAGTCAACAAATTCCTTCTCTCCAGTATCTCTGCGATTTACAACAATTGTTTTATTTTCTATATCTCTTGGTCCAACTTCTATTCTTATTGGTAATCCGCGTTGTTCCCATTCATAATATTTCTTACCTGCCCTGATGTCACGCTTATCTTGTTTTGTTCGTATACCATTACTTTTAAGAAGTTGTTCCAGTTTGTTTGTAAAGTCTAATACAATATCTTCTTTTTCTTTGAATATGATTGGTATGATTACTACCTGTTCTGGTGCAACAACTGGTGGAAGTTTTAATCCTTTTTCATCACCATGTGCTGCTATGAGTGCTGCTATTACACGATCAGATAGTCCATAACAGGTCTGATATGCATATTCATGTTCACCTTCATCATTTTCGAAGGTTATGTCAAATGTTTTTGCAAATGTAGTGCCAAGGTTATGTACTGTTCCTATCTGTAATGTTTTTCCATCAGGCATTATCATGTCAAATGCCATAGTATAATCAGAACCTGGGAACTTATCCCATTCAGGTCTTCTACAAATAGAATATGGTATAGCTAATTCATCAAAGAACTGCTTATATATTTCTATTCCTGTTTTCACTTCTTCTTCTGCTTCTTCTTTTGTTGCATGAACTGTGTGTGTTTCATTAAATGTGGTTATTTCACGTACTCTTATTAATGGCCGGGTATGTTTTGTCTCATAACGGAATGTGTTTACGGTTTGGTATACTTTTATTGGAAGATCCATATGTGAACGTACCCATAATGAAAACATTGGATACATTGATGTTTCACTGGTAGGCCTTAAAGCCAATTGTTCATTAAGTTCCCGTTTTCCACCTTGTGTTACCCAGTATACTTCTTCTTCAAAACCTTTTACATGTATTGCTTCTTTTGCTAGTTCACTTTCAGGAATAAGCATTGGAAATAGCACTTCATCATGGTCTTCATCAAGTAATTCTTGTAATGCTTTAAGTGCATATTTTCTTATTTGAAAACCTCTAGGAAGCCATACGCTCATACCTTTTATAGGATATCTTGCATCCATTAGTTCTGCTTCTTCTAAAATATCATGAAACCACTGACTAAAATTCTTCATATATTCACCATTAAAAAATAAAATTATCAACTGTTTATATATAATATATTTTATGTAAAGGATAATAAATAATACTTTTTATTCTTTTTAAATCAGGAGTGAATCGATTTTTAAAGAAGAACCTGAAGGAATTAAAAACTTTTATGATATTCATTCAACCTGATCAATAATAATAGATGCAAAGTGAATATCTTTAAGATACTTTTATCATTAATTTTATCCATATATATTCATATGAAGAATTTAGTTTGTATTATACCAGTAAGTAGTTTTGAATCTTCAAAAACTCGTCTTTCTCCTTTTTTATCTGAAGATGAAAGGACTAGTTTGTTGAAGGTAATGTTGTCAGATATTGTTGATGTAGTCCGTGATATGGTTGTGGATATTATTCTTGTCAGTCGTGATGATAATGTTTATGATTATGCATTAGAGTTAGGTGTTTCTTTTGTCAAGGAAAATGATCATGAAGCTAATAAGTTAAATAATGCATTGTTGGATGCTATTGGTAGTGTTAAAGACAATTATGTCGACCATGATATTCTTATTATTCCATCAGATATTCCTTTAATAAAGCAGGAACATATTGCAAGTGTTAAGCAATTTGAATCTGATTTGATTATTAGTCCATCCAAGGGTGGTGGTACTAATCTTTTATGTTTTAACAGTGATTATGATTTCATACCCCTTTTTGGTGATATGAGTTACTTTAGGCATATTGAAGAAGCATTGACTAGTGGGATGCACATCAACTTAATTGAGTCTTTTTATCTTTCTTTAGACATTAATAATCCTGAGGATTTGGGAGAGTTATTGCTTCATGGTGTTGATACTAAAAGTTATGATTATCTTGCAAGCCTTAATATTCGAGTCACCAGCAATCATGGCAAGGAGAGGTTAAATGTTGAAAGAAATGTTGAATGATAATTGTTGCTTGAGTATTGCTGGCCTTGACCCATCAGGGGGTGCAGGTATTCTTGCTGATTGTAAGACATTTCATGCTTATGGCCTTTATGCCTGTTGTGTTGTTACTGCCATCACTGCTCAGAATCCATTTGAGGTCAATAATATTCAAGCCATTGATTCATCAGTTATTGAAGATGAAATAGATACTGTTCTTGATGTTTATCCCTTGGAGTATATTAAAACGGGTATGCTTTACAGCAAGGACATTATTAAGATTGTATCCCGTAAGATTAAGGAATATCAACTGAAGGCTGTTGTAGATCCTGTCATGATTAGTGAAAGTGGCAGTAATTTAACTGAGGAGAATTTCAGCAGTTTTTTAAATAAGTATCTTATAAAACATGCATATATTATAACACCAAATATACATGAAGCAGAACAATTATCAAATACTAAAATATCAAATGAAGAAGATATGATTAAAGTTGCAGAAAAATTAAGTTCAACAAGTAATGTTGTAATTACTGGAGGACATCTTAATGGAAATGATATTTTATGTTATGAAGATAAAATTCATAGGATAAAAGGCAATATGATTGACAGCGACAATACCCATGGAACAGGGTGTACATATTCAAGTAGTATTGCATCTTGTTTAATTAGGGGTGACAACCTTAAAATATCATGCAAAAAAAGTAATGAGTTTATACAAAATGCCATTAAAGCTGGATATAATAAGACTCCAAATCAATTCTTTAAATTATGAAATATATAATAGGTGATTAAATGAGTAAAATGATTACGTTGGTTGCATGTAGTGGACTCAATCCACGTGGAAATGTTACACGTGCAGCAGTAAGTGATATCACAAGTAGTGACGATAATTATCAATATGCATGTATTGTTGCCTGTGGTGGAAATAACCAAAAACATATACAAAGAACTAAAGATACAACAACCATTGCTGTAAATGGATGTCAAAAAGCGTGCCCTAAAAAAATCTTGGAAAACGTTGGAGGGAAGGTTGATGCTTGCATAGATATTAAAGCATTACTTTCAGAAGTTGATAAATTACCAGAAGACACTGCACGTATTGGCCCATTAGAAGAAGAGGGCATTGCAATTATCAAAGAAGAAATATACAAAGTAAGCAAATCATTAAAATAAAAAAAATAAAAGTAGGAGATTATAAAAAAGGTACACAATTATATTGTGTATGCTTCATCTTCTATTACTGAAAATCCATTATCTTTTAGAAGCGTTAATGCTTCATCATTGTTCTCTGTTCTAAGCACCACCAATGCTTTAGATGTTTTCTTTTCTACAAATGCATAAATATATTCTACATTTATATTATTCTCATTGAGTAAGTTCAATGCAGCTTCAAGTCCACCTGGCTGATCATCAACTTCTATTGCAAGTACTTCTGCTAGACTTACAGCAAATTTTTCATTCTCTAATGCTTCTCTTGCTTTAGCAGGATCTGATACTATCATCCTCAATATTCCAAAATCAGATGTATCTGCTATGGATAAAGCTCTTATATCAATGTTTTCTTTTTTTAGAATATTCAATGATTTCCATAGTCTTCCTTGTTTGTTTTCTAAAAATATAGATACTTGTTTTAATGCCATTGTTTTTTCCTCCCTTTGTTTTAGTCAAAGTTTCTTTCATCAATTACTCTAACTGCTTTTCCTTCACTTCTTGGTAATGAATATGGTTCTGCAAGTGTTACTTTAACAGCAATTCCTATTGCATCTTTGAGTTTATGGGCAATTATTTGTTTTAGTGTTTCAAGATCAGTCATGGAATCAGAGAAGTTTGCTTGATCAATCTCTACAAACACTTCAATTACATCCATTAAACCAGGCCTTGATACTTTAATTAAGTATGCTGGTGATAATTCATCCATACTCATTATTACCTCTTCAACCTGTTTAGGGAATACAATTACTCCTTTGACCTTAAGCATGTCATCAGAACGACCTGTGATTCTGCTCATTCTCACTGTTGTTCTTCCACATTCACATTTTTCATGATTAAGTGATGTTAAATCCTTTGTTCTGTATCTGATTACTGGCATTCCTGTTTTTGTAAGTGATGTGAATACTATTTCTCCATGTTCCCCATCAGGCAGTACTTCCAGTGTTTCAGGATTAATTATTTCAGGATAGAAATGATCCTCTGCTATGTGCATACCATCTTTAATATGACATTCTGTAGATACTCCAGGACCAATTACTTCTGTTAATCCATAGATGTTTTGGGCGGATATGTCAAACTTCTTTTCTAGTTTTTGTCTAATTTCTTCCGTCCACATCTCTGCTCCATACAATCCACCTTTAAGAGGTATGCTTTTTGGATCTATACCTGCTTTTTCAAAGGATTCTGCCAAATATAAAGCATATGATGGAGTACAACAAAGAAAATCTGCTGGGAAATCTTTTAGGAAGTTCATTTGTTTTTGTGTATTACCTGATGACATAGGCACAGCCAGTGCTCCAATTTTCTGTGCACCATATTGTGCTCCATGTCCTCCTGTAAAGAGTCCAAATCCATATGCCACATTTACAATGTCATTTTTATGTACTCCTAGACTTGCAAGCCCTCTTGCTACACATTCACCCCAAATGTCTATGTCCTTACGTGTATATGCTGCCACGGTTGGTATTCCTGTTGTTCCACTTGTAGAGTGTACTTCTATCCAATCATCTTTAGGTGCTGCCTGCATATCAAATGGATATGTTTTTCTTAAATCGTCTTTTGTAATAAAAGGTAATTTTTGAATATCTTCCAGTGTTTGAATATCTTCCGGTTTTACACCTGCTTCATCATATAAATTTCTATAGAATTCTACATTTTCATATGCATACTTTACTACTTTCTTAAGTCTTTTTAGCTGTAGCTTTCGACGTTCTTCTATAGTCATGCATTCTCGTTCAGGATTGAATATCCATACATCTTCTTGTTTGAATTTTGTCATGTTATTCCTCTAATGTAATTAGTTCAATATTATTGATAGTCTTATTTTTTATGTCCTCATCACTTAATTCTATTAAACAGGCATGTCCGCTAGAAGCATCTCCTGGATTGATGGTAATTGTGTTTCCTATTTTATCTTTTCCAATTGATTCATGTACATGTCCACATAGATTTAGTGTAGGCTGTGTTTCTTCTATGACTTGTCTAACTGCAGTACTTCCGACATGTAATCCACCATCTATTTTATCTGTGTTTGTATCATATGGTGGTGCATGTGTGATAAGTATTATAAAGTTATCACTCTTAAGTACATCTTCATATTTAATTAAACTTTCGTATAATATTTCTTCATCATATTCATTAGTTGTGTTAAATGGTGTAGGGTTTGAACCACCAAATCCAACCAGTTTTATTTTTCCAATATTTGAAATATTATCATGTATATTAGTTGCATCAGATTTATCCAGTAATTCAGGTGCATTCTTTGGATCACAATTACCCATTAATGCATGAACATTTGCATAAGTATTAAATTTATTCAATGTATCGACAAATAAATCTTCAGGACCAAATTCAGTAACATCTCCTGTAATGATAATTTCATCTACAGGATTTTCATCTAAATATTTGTATATTTTATCCGGATTACTATGAATATCAGTTATAATAAAAAGTTTCATTAAAAAAATCTCCCAATAATTCAAGTCTACTAATATATATCTATTTTAAAGTTTATAATAATTTTCCTAAAAATAGAAAATATTTCAGAAAATAACAAGAATCAATTAATTGAATTAAACAATATATTAATAAAGTATTAAAATATATTTCATAATAAAAAAATAAATAAAAATTAGTTAAAAAAAGTAGGAAAAAAGAATATGATTAAATATTCAATTGTTCTTTATAAAAGGATGCCATCTCTTGGAGAGCACTGGCAATATTTTGATCTTCACCAAAGATAAATACGGATTTATCATCAGCATCAAATTCAATTATGACATTCTCAGATTCACATATTTCATAGAATCTTTCCACTTGAATTTCTTGCTTGAAATTGAATTTTGCAAAATCAAAGTTTGCAGGCATTCCCGGAATAAATCTTGATTGAATTTTATGATCTTCAAATACCTTTTTACCTCGAGAAGCATCGGTTAGTTTTTGAGTCCATTCATCAACAAATTCGGATCCCTCTTCTTCAGCCATTATCATAAGATTTCTTTCAGCATTCGTAAGATAAGAATCAATTTTAGGCAATTCTGCAATTCTTTCTTGTGCTGTAGGATCATCATTATAATAATTTGTAAGTGACCTTGCAAGCTGAAGGTCTTTTACAACTGATTTTGGAACTTGATAATTTTTTTGATGTAGTTGTTTGAGAAGTCTGTCAAGAACTACCCAACGTTGATCTAATGGTTCAACATAATCCTGTTCAGCCATTAATGTGACCTTCTAAGATTTTTCTAATGTTGAAGTTATAAATTTGACCGTCTAGTGTTTCTTCAACTTCCTTATCAATTTCATCCATAGATTTATAATCATCCAGGAATAAGATATGATATGAAGTAGTATCTTTGACTCTTAATACTGCTATTTTGTCAGTTTCTTTAACTTCTTTATTTTCAATATTTGCTTTAAAATCAACAAATTGCTGATATTCTTCTGGTAAATCTCTAGGAGTAAAAACTGAAACTAATTCTACTATAAATTTTTGCATATATAACACACTCCAAAAATATTTTTCTATGAAAATAATTTATTTCAACATTTTATGTAACTTTATTTATCAAATAGTATAAGTTTATTTATGGTCTATGATTTTAATATAATTTTTGTTTTATGATGATGAAAAATAATATTCATAAATAATAATAAAAGGAATAGAAACTCTAGAAAAAAAGGATAGTTTTAATTTAAAAAGGTGGTTATGGGGAATATGATTACTCATATTCTAAGTAAAAGCCTTAAGAAATATACGATTATTCTTCTGCTTTAGGTGCGTTGATTTTGTTCATTAACTCTGTTGGGTCAACAATTTGTTTATCAAGAGTACATTCTTCTGGTGATAATCCCATTGCTAATCCGTATAACTGAGCTAAGTGTAATACAGGTATTGCAAAGTCAGTACCGTATTGTTCGTTTACTTCTTTTTGTCCTACATCAAATTGCATGTGACAGAATGGACATACATCAACAATTGCATCTACGCCAGCAGCAGTCATGTTGTCAAGTTTTTCTTTGGTGAAACTGGTTGTTACAGCTTTATCTCTTGCTCTTAAACCTCCACCTGCTCCACAACACATCATTTTGTCAGCATAGTCGACAGATTTAGCCCCTGTAATTTCTACAAGTTCATCTAATATTTTAGGTTTTTTAGGATTGTCTATTTGTAATTCATCACTAGGTTTTAAGAAGTGGCAACCGTAATGTACAGCAATGTTTAAGTTTAATTCTTTTTCTAATACTTCAGAGATTTTTTCTAAACCTACATCGTTGTATAATACTTCTGCAAAGTGTCTTACATTACTTGAACCTTGGAATTCACGGTTAATTTCAGATAATGAACCGTTTACTTTTGATTTGAATTCTTCATCTTCTTTTAATAAGTCGTTTGCTTCATGGAGTGAACCAAAACAACCGTTACATTCGGTTAATATGTCTGATCCCATATCTTCTGCAATTGTAATGTTTCTTGCTGCAATGGTAGCCCAGGTTTCTTTATCAAATGATCCGAATACACCTGGAGCTGGACAACAGGAAGCTCCTTCCATATCTGCTAATTCAACACCTAATTTATCCATGAGTACTCTTGTTGATTTTTCTACTCCAGGATATCTGTTGTTCATAATACATCCTAAGAAATAAGCGTATGCCATATTATATCCTCCCTAATTTATAATAATTATTCTTTAAGGTCACCACTAGCCCAGTCGTAACCGATAAGTTCATCAAATCCAGTTGCTTTAATTAAAGTTTGTACTTCTTCTAATGCTTCTGGGTGGCTGTGAGTTGTAGCTGGTAATTCGTCAAGACCAATTTCTTTTCTTAATGATTTGGTAGCATCATTAATAGGTACTGCGTGACCAGTTTTTGCTACATATACTCCAGTCATTTTGTGAGCTTTTGCCATGTAACCTTCTTTAGCTGCAACATTTCTTACTGCTTTTACAATTTCAACAATTTTTATGTCACGAGGACATCTTTCTTGACATTCGTAACAAGTAGTACACATCCATAAAGCGTCATCAGAGATGATGTCATCTTTAAGTCCCATAAGTGCTTTTCTTACTAATCTTCTGATCATGTAAGGAGTTCTTCTTCCTGAAGGACATGCACCAGAACAGGTACCACATTGGTAACATATTGCTAAACTTTCAGATCCGTTAGCCATTATAAGGTCTTTGAATTCAGGATCTACGTCTTTTTCTGTAATTAAATAATCACTTTCATTTAATAATGTCATTTTTTCACTCCATTGATAAAATACACAATATAAAATTAAAAATTTTATTTTTGTTAAAAACCTATAAAAAAATTATTCTATAAAATAGAATAATAAGTATAAGATGAATTGATGTTCCTACCCACCAATTATGTTAAATTATTTATTGTTAACTTGTAGAAATCATGTTTTATAATTTCTAATAATAGTTAACTTTGAAATAGTATATAAAGGTATCAAAAAAAATAGTTTGTGTTACCTAAAAGGTTACACTAAAATTGGTTGAAACAATAATTCATGAAAATATATAGACAACAAAAGACAAAAATAGATATAAATCATACAGATAAGGGGAAATAAAATTAATGATTAAAATAAAATCACACGATGGTCCAGCAAGACTTGGAAAAATAGATGAAGAAATAACACCAATGCTCATAGATTATAAGAAAATAGAAAAAGTAAAAAATATTGCAACACCATTCAAAATACAAAAGGAAATAGCACAAGAAAATACTGAAAAAACAATAGAACTAGCAAAAATTGAAGAAAACAAAGAAAAAATTGCAGTAATACAAGGATCACAATATACTGACATAAGAATAAACTGTGCAAGACAACTAGAAGAAGAAGGATATACAAAATTAATGTTTGCAAATACAGATGAACTACTAAGAAATCCAAAAGATTTGCTAGATATTATCATACAAACAAGAGAAAACATCAAACCAACAACAGCACTATACTTCCCATTTGCACCAACACCCATCATACCAATATTAACATACCTGGGAATTGACATATTTGACAACAGCCGAGCAATATACGAGGCAAAAAACAATAACCTAATGACAACAGACAATATATACCCATATGAACTATACCAAATCACAGACAACCTAGAAGAAGAAAATATGACACAACTAAAATTTGCAATAAAAGAAGTACAGGAAAACATAAAAAATAAAACACTAAGAAATCTAACAGAACAAAAAGCAACAACTAGTCCCATGGCCATGACATTACATAGACTACTTGACAAAAACCATTACGAGTATTTATTAAAATATACACAATTATATTAAACTCCCAAAAATACTCTTTTTAAAAAAAAAATAAATAAAAAAAAGTGAAATAAAAAATTATAATTCCGTATCATCAGCTGCTGCAATGATACGATTATATGTACGACGAGCATCGCCACCATCATATCCAACATAAAGATGACATACAGAATTATCATGCTTAGTACAAATTACTTCATAAAAGCAAGTATTCTTATCACGGATAAATTGAATATCTTTATACATCTCATGTTTAATATGAGTTCCTTTAATAAAATCTACAGAATCATCATCTGTGTAATTCAATTTTAACACTTCTTATAATTTGTTATAAAAGATTATAAAAATAACCTCACCAAAAATTTTTTAATTCACAATATAATATATCAAAAATCTAATTAATAAAGTTATATATTAGATGAAAAATCAAATTTTACAGATAATTTTCAAGTAAATTTTCAGAAATATCCGCCAATGCAATTAAAGCCTCAGCCTCTATAAAATGCAAATCACCTGGAACAATAAGACAATGCAATGGACTGCCAAAATCATAATCCAATAAGTCAGATACACGTCCACCTTTAACAACAGGCTTATCACTACCAGCCTGAGCAATACCTACAACTATTTTATCACTCGGAAAAACTGATTCACCCCGTTGGTTTTCTACCTTAGATAAATAATCCAATGCCTGATTAATAGTCATATATCTATCAATGTGAGCCTGTATATCAAGTAAAACAAGAGTATGAAGGCCCATATCCATATTAGACTTAATTACATCATAAGGTGAATGTGGGAAGAAATTATCATCAGGGAACGGAACAGTAGTAGTCTTACCAAATTTATAAGCCTGGAGACCACTAAGACCCGGTGCAGCAGAAAAAATACTGCTTGCATGAATAATCTTAGTCTCAATACCCTTACGACAAGCCTCAACATATAGTTCAGTATGAGTAGTAGCCATCAAAGGATCACCTGCAGTAACAAAGGCAACATCCTTAACCATCGCATCATCTAAAATAATATTACTATCTTCAACATCCTCACGTTTAAGTCTGATAAAAGGAGCATCTATCTTATCAATTAAATTATCAATATTGCCACCCATTAACTTAGCAGTATAAAATTCAGCATAAACAACATCAACATCCCTTAATGCATTAAAACCTTTAAGAGAAATATCATCCTCACTAAAAAGACCTAAACCAATAAAGTATAACAAAAATATACACCTCAAAATAAATATTAAATAATTAAAAAAAATTACTAATTAAATATATGGAAGTTATAATAAAAAAAAGTTATTATAAAAATAACTTTAAGAAAAAAATTAGAATCATGAATCTACTACAAAAACAAGAACAAAAAATACATAATAAACTCTTCACAAAACTGCCACAAAATAGTATAAGATTATAAAAGGCCGGCAACTTTCCGAAATTCCCATAGACTTACCACCTATAGTACAAAACAGAACGTAGATAGACTTTATTACTGAGATCGAGACGAGATCAGATGTGACCCTATCGCTTTGGTCGCCGTACCAGAAAAACGTTCAACGTATATCCACAAAAAAAAGCTATTGAAAATACTACATAATCCAAATACTGAATACACCTAACTAGAATAAAACTAGTAAATAATAAAATTCTATGCTTTATAACACTCCAAAATAAACTAATTAAATTGAACATAATAATTGTATGTAAAATAATAGTCTACTCCAAAAGATTGCATAAAACTCTGCTTGAATCTATCAAGTTATGAAATTGTATAAAATCGGGTGTTGGAAACTGCGGACTTAACAACTCGAAACAATATCTC
>SUTR01000058.1 GCA_015062825.1 Methanosphaera stadtmanae | reverse complement strand
TGTTATTGTTTATTGTTTTTTTGGGATTTTTTTTATCTTGGAGGTTATGTGGGTAATTAGTGTTGTAATGTTTTATTATTTTTGATTATTCACACTTTATGTATTTTTAAAGGATTATTTGATATGTGATATTTTACTGTTGAAATAACCTTCTAGGTTGAGATTATTTTTTACACTATTTGAAGCAGTTTCAAAATAGTTACTATCTTGATGATAATATCCTAGATTAGTGAAATATTCTGTAGCTCTTTATCTTGCATAATTTCACTTCCCCTGACAATCACCAAACTTTTAAACTAACTAGAGGATGTTAGGTTTAGGAGCGGTCAGATTTAATTAAAATACGAAAATAGAATTAATTAAAGATAATATTCATTACAAAGTAATTACCAAGTATGAATATGTATTTTATAAGATGAATATGTTAAAATTAGATTATTAATTAGGATTAAAATAGTTTATAGATTATATTTTCGAGTAATAAGTATTAATTTAACTTATTACTCTACTGATATAATTTCCTCTAAAAATATGCAAGATAAAGAGCTTTTACATATTCTATATAATACTATGATTAATGTTGTTATTTAAGTATTATTGTTTAATATTTGCTCATGTTGTGATTATAATTAATTCTGTATTATGGTGATTTTTTTTGATGTTATTGTTTATTGGTTGTGTTGTTGTATTTGTTGTTGTTGGTATTCTTCTTTGGTGTCTGAGTGTGTTGTTAGTTTTGGTGTTGTTTGTTGGTAGTAGTCTATGATGTTGTATTTGTTGTTGTAGATTGTCTGGTATTCTTTTTTATTGTAGTTGTATTGTCTTTGGTATTGTGGTATTTGTTCTTTGTTGTATTGGTTTTGTTCTAGTTGGTCTCTTATGTATCTTGCCTGGTTTTTGTCTTTTGTTGTATGGTATGTGTTTGTTTTTTTGTCTTGTGTCTTTGTTATTGTGTATGTGTTTTTGTGTTTTTTTATGTTTCTGTCTGGTTTTTGTGTGTTTAGTATTGTTTGTCGTGGTACTTGGTTTTGGTGTAGGTGTGTTATGGTGTCGGGGTTGTTGTGGTATGTTTGGTGTTGTGTTAGGTATTTTTGATGGTCTTTTTTCATGTTGTGTAGTGGATTGTTCCACGGTGTTGGTGGTAGTGTTGTTGTCTTTGTGTTGTTGGTGTGGCATAGTGTTTCTTCGTCTTGTTCTTGTCGTGTGAGTTGTAGTTGTTTTTCTTGTAGTGCGCGTGTTAGTTTCTTGTGGTTGCTTATAGTTTTCTGTTTTAGTGTTAGTTTGTAGTTGTGGTTTGTTTTATCGTATGTTATGTGTTTGTAGTATGTTTTTTGTGCCTGGTATTCTGCTTGTTGTAGTGTTTGTGTTGGTTTTTGTGTTAGTGTTTGCTGTATGTATTGTAGGTATTCGTTGTTTTTGTATGTTTTTATTGCTTTGTTGTCATGGTATAGTGTATTGTTTTTTGTGTGTATGTGTTTGTTTGTCTGGGGGGTTTGTGTTTGGAGTAGTTTTTGTAGTGTTTGTATGAGTTTTTCTGGTGTTGTATGGTGTATGGTGATTAAGGGGTTTTCTTTGATTGTTTCTATTCTTGTCTTGGGTATTTGTTTTGTGTTTTGTATGATGATTAGTATTGCCTTTTGTCTTATGTGCTTGTTTTTTTGTCGTATTTCTTGTATTGTGTTTTCTTGTAGTGTTTTTGTGGTGGTGGTGTGTATTGGTGTGTCTTGGATCTGGTATGCTTGGTTGTGTGTTAGTGGTTTTATTGTTAGTGGTACTTCTTGATGGTCCAGGTGGATTATGTGTTCGGTTGTATTGTTTTTATTTACTTGTATTGTATGTATCATATATTATTTTCTATACTTTTATTAGTATATATTTATGTATAGTGTTTGATTGTAATAGGATAATGGTCTTGTTTTGATTCATCTTTATTTTTTTTAGAATAGTGTTTTATATTTAATGGAGATTAGGGTGGTATTACTGTATGATATGATCTTTTAATCAATTACTATCTTGTTTTATCGGTTGATTAATATGGGGTGTAATGTTAGAATAATGGATTTGGATTTCATACATTACTCTAGACTATTTTAAGTAATTTCAAAATAGTTACTATCTTGATGATAATATCTAAGGATAGTAGTATTTGTTGTAGGGTTGATATTTGCATAGTCATCACCTCCACCAGCAATCACCAAACTTTTAAACTAACAATATGGAAGTTAGGTTTGGGAGAGGCTAGGTTTAATTAAAACAAGGGGATAGTGATGATTGAATTTTTAAACATATCATAAGTAATTACCAGATTAATTTTATGTTATTACTATGATAAATATGTTAAAATATGAAAAATAGATAATGGTATTAAAAAATAGCTGTAAATCATATTTTTTGAGTAACAAGTATATGATTAACTTGATTACTCAAAGATATAATTTCCATATTTAAATATGCAAATATCAACCCTTCACATATTCTATATAGTAATATGATTATAGTTAGTATTTAAATATTATTATTTGATGTATTTTTATTTTAGTTATGTTTACCATACTGTTTTTGTTTGCTTATATTCGTCCGTTTTGTCTGTCTACTTCATAGAATTCTGGATGGTATTTGTCATATTTTCCACTTTGTAATGCGTGTTCATGGTATAGTGCTGGGTATCTTTCTGCATATTCTTTTTCTGACATACTTACATATTTGTCATCTATGTAGTCTCCATATTTTTCCTCTGATGATTTCTTGTTATTATTTTTTGTTGATTTTTTTGTGGTTGTGGTTTTTGTTGTTTCGTTTGTTGTATTGTTAGTCTCGTTTAATGTGGTATTGTTGGTATTATTGGTCATGTTTATTTCAGTTGTATTATTGGTGTTGTTTGTATTGTTGTTTAATGTCATACCTGCTATTATGCCTATACTGATTATAACTATTGCTAGTATTATTATGAGTATTACATTATTTGTTCTCATAGGAGGTTACCTCCATTAAAGATAGTTTTTTTTATTAGAGTTTATGTTTATTTCTCAACTAGTTTTCGTAGTAACTGTATTATTTCATCGTTTTGTTCTATTATTCTATCAATTTTTAGATTTTGTGCTGCAGTTAGTTTACCTGTTGTCATGGTACTTTTTTCTACATCAGTAAAGAATCCAAAATGTTTTCTTGCAATTGCTCTTTCAGCTCTGTAATTATTTCTTTTTTGTTCATATTGGTGTAATTGAATCATTATATTATTAAAATAGTATTGCATTGCTTGATGTCCTTGTTGTACTTCAATATTTTTTAAAGTCTGTGTGAATTTTTTCTGTTCTCTACTGTCAAAGTATTCATTGATTAAATACCTGTTTTGATTAATTAACTCATCCACCATACTTTTATTTGAATTTCTATTTAATAATGCCATATTCATCACTTATAATATTTTGTTATATTATTTGTTTTATTATATTTTCTTAATATAATTGAATATATTATTATTTTATTATGTAAATTAATTAATTAAAAAAAAGAAAAGGATTGGAGGTGAAATTTTTTGATTAATATAATTTATTTTACTTTTATTGATGTTGTAGTGTTACGTTGGCTTTTATAAGCAAGTCTATCCTGTGTTACTATTTCAATGTTTGTGTATTTCTTGTATGCTGGTATGTTGATGTCTTTGATGTTTAAGACTCCGTATGATGCAAAGTAATATATAGGTCGTGTACCATTTTTAAGTGTAGCACCGTTTACTTTGATTATACATTTGTTTGGTCCGACAACCTTATTGCCCAGATAATCTTTAATTGTTGCTGTGAGTGATAGTTTATGCGTTTTTTTGTCTATTGTTACATTTGATATTGCAATAGTGATATTAGATCTTTCAACCTGAAATGTGTTAGTATTTTTAACGTTTTCTTTGTAGTTTTTATTATAGAATCCTGCAAGTATTACATGATTTTTTATTTTTTTAGTTTTTCCATCAGTTATTCCAGATAAACCTAAAGGTATTTTATATTTTATGGTTGCAGTACCATTTATAACTTTTGCTTTAAGCATCTGTCCTTTGGAATTTTTAAGTGTTATGCCATTTACCTTGAAATAAACGAATTCATCAGCATATTTAATTAGATTAGTACTATTTTTATTATGTGTTGTATCATATATTTTAGCTATTAATGTTAGGATTTGGCCTTGTTTAATTTTTTTTACATTACTTGAAACGGTTATATTTGCATATCGTTGATAAATTTTTAATTCACGTTCCTTACTTACAGAGGCATAAAAATTATCAGAACCTGTATAATGAGCTGTTATTGTTTTAGCATTTCTCATATTTATATCTGGAATGATTGTGATAGTAGCTATACCCTGATTCAATTTTGCTTTCAATGGTTTCGAACTACCTGTTAATTTTCCATTATCTTTAATAGTTATACCATTAATTTTAAATATGACTGTTCCTTTATCTTCATTTAATAACCAGCTATCTCTTACAGTTACTTGTGCTTTAATTCTCAATTTTTCTCCAATTGTGCCACCAGTTAAAGGCCATCCTTCATCATCTGTAATTTCAAATATATTTATTTCACTAAAACCTTTTTTTACATTTACTTTTATTTGTTTTGTATTATTAGTATACTTATCAGTTTCATTAAATATTGTGGTTACATTATAGATTCCTCTATCTGGTTTACCCCATGTTGAAAAAGATCCATTCGCATCTGTTTTTAATACAATATGATATGAATCTTCACTACTATTTAACCATACATCAACAACTTCATTTGCTAATTTTTTTCTATATTTATCGAGTAAAACTCCTTTAATTCTTACAATCCCATTACTATCATTAATTTCATATGTAAGGTTTGTTGTTGTATTTATTCTTGAATCTAATGTAAATGTTAGAGTATCTGATGTACAAGGATTATAATATTTATCTCCATCATATTTTACTTGTACGGTGAAATTTAAAAGACCTTTTATCGTATTTTTTGGTAAAATAATATTTGATGCATAAAATCCCGGTTCATAAGATTCTCTTGAGTCATTTTCTGTAAACTTTATAGTCATTGAGTAATACTTAAATTCATTTGTTTTAATATTTTTAGTTATTGTATTGTTTTCATAACTCATAGAAAATATTAAGTTTCCATAGCTTTGCGTCCAACTACTAAAAAATTTTCCATAGAACATTATACTTTGATCGTGTGTTATAATTTTTTCTGTAGAGTTAATGGTTAATGAAGTATTAGTTTTTCTAGTGTATTCATTACTTGTATTTGTATTTGTGGTTGTATTTTTAATATTTTCATGAGATGTATATTCTGAACCACTAACTATAATTCTTGTACTTACATATCCATTTGCTACATTATATCGCCAAGTTGATGAAGTACTTCCTGTATATGTTGCGTATATATCATAATAACCTGGTTTTGATGGTGCTTGAGCAGTTATACTAATAGGTCTACTTAATGAGTAGCTACGTGAAATACCAAAATAGTTAATACTAGCAGTTCCAAACACATAGGCACCAACTTCATCTGTACCTGTTAAACGTATAGTAAAATATTGTCCAGGCCTAACTTCTGAAGGAGCAGACAAAGATAAGTATACAGACTTTGTTACTTGTGGTGCTGTTTTTTTAGAATATGAATTATTTGCTGATTTTTTTTCAATGTCTTTACTTTTGTTATTTAATTTTTGTTCACAACACTCGTTATCAATATTTTTTGTAATTTCAGAATTTTCTTTTTTAATACCATTTTCCATATTTATTTTATTAGTATTATTTATATCTGACGATATATCTTTTGTGACATTTTCACCATAAACAGAAGATAATGTTATCAGAAGAAAGATAAATACAAAAAACATTACTATTTTTTTAGAATTTTTAATCATAGAATCACATTCATTTATTAAATTTTCTTAATATTATTTTTATATTAGTTTTATATAATTCTATGTTTTATTTGACTATGAAAAAATAATTAAACTTTATAAAAATAATGTTTTTTTATAATTAAAAATATGGTTATAATTAAACCCTCCTAATTACTATTCCTCCTATTGAATTTAGGCAGTTTATTATTTTTAAATATTTTTTTATAAACGGCCTAATTTTTGAGGTAGTGATGGATTGATGTTGTAAAATATTTTTTAAAAAAAGTTTAGTGTGGAGTGGTTTCTCCACAGTTCCTGAAATTTTGTTTATTATTACAAAAAATACAGAAGATTTAATTATGAACAAAAATATATTTAATTATTTTATCTTTTTAGTATATAATGTTTTTTGTTATTTTTTAGTTGTTTTTGTAATTTTAGTTTATTTCGTGGCATGTTTTTTTTATCAGGATAGTGTTTTGTTAGAGGGGGATGTTGATGTTTATGGATTATGCTATAGTATATTAGGTTTATTGTGGGTTTGCATCCCTTTTTTTTTGGATTTGCTTTTTTTTATTGTGTGAATTTAGGCTGTTTTATTTTTTTGTATATTTTTTTAGAATCGGCCTAATTCATTTAGTATTAGTTGATAAAATTAGAAATTTATTTTATATGGATTGTTGGCGTTTAAGGTGTTGTTTAATAGGAGGAATTACTATGTGTAATCCCTCTTTAATAAGTTTTTAGTCTTTGCTATGGTATTACCTTTAGGGGGTAACACAATTATATGTTTTTTATATTTTCCTCATTTATAGTTTATGTAATTTTAGGCCATTTTGTATTTTTTCATATTTTTTTTCCTTTGTTTTCTTACCTTTACTATATACTGTTAACATGAAAGTGAATGTAATTATGGGGAGGTGATGTTATTGTGGCTTTGAAGGATTTCTTAAATACTGGTAGTAGTTCTTCATCTGATGATGATGGATGGATTAATATTGATAATACTTCTTGGAGTCCTGAACGTCCGGGGGATACTATTGAGGGTGAGCTTGTAGAGAAGAAGTTTAACATTGGCAAGTGGAATCATAACCTGTATGTTATCCGTCGTGGTGATGGATCCTGTCGTGACGTGTGGGGATGTTACCGTCTGGATAAGAAGATGGATGAAATAAGAGAGGGTGATATTATTCGCATACGTTATAAGGGTGAGATTACCAAGAGTGATGGTGAATTTATGTATGATTATGATGTGCTAAAAAAGATAACCAAATAAAATAAGTTAGGGGTGTAAGACTATGAGTGAAGAAAAAGTTAATGATAATGAATATGTAAAAGAGGAAGTCTGGAAGGATTATCAGGCTGGTGAGAGTGTTGAGGGTATACTGGTTGATATACTTGAGAATATGGGTGAGTATGGAAATACCATCTATAAGATCAGGACCAGGGATGCCTTCATGGCTGTATGGGGTAGTAAGGATTTGGATGAAAAGATGCAGAAGCAGAAGGTAAGTATAGGTATGAGAATTGAAATTATCTTCAATGGCCTTCTTCGTACAAGTAATGGATTTGACATGAAGGATTTTACCGTGGTTGTGATTGATTAATTATGTTAATTGATGATGTTTTGCAGTATATTGGTGAGGGAAGTAATGTCCTGTTATACCGGCAGGAATTGTACCAGGAATTCAGTAAGAATAAGGGTGAGAATAGCTGGGCTTATGTTTCTAATCCCAAGAAGGGTAAGACTGCTATAAGTGATATTGTTAATGTTCTTGTACCTGGGAGGATAACAAGGGGTCTTAGTATTGCAGAACTGATTGATATAATAAGTGATTACTCCAAAGAAAGCAATGACAGGGTAATATTATGGATTGATAACTTTGAACGTGTAAACAAGCGTACACTAGAGTATTATACTGATCTTGCAGGTATTGGTAATCTTTACATGGTATGTAACATTATGAGTGATGATGAGTTTATCAGTCCATCATTCTTTGATGATTTTAACTTCGTCATCCTTAACAGTGATGAATACTCATCAAGCAGGGCACGTAGTGTTAATGTAAAGTTTACACTACTGCTTCTTCTTAGTGTGTTTACTTTTCTCTTGTTTATACGTGTACAGTTATCACTTGTTGGCTACCTTGTTAGTGCTTTATGGTTTAGTCTCTTGATGTATAGAAGTTTCTATTATATTACAAGATAAAAAAATATGGGGTTTATTGTTTTGTCAAAGATTAATAATATAAATTCATTATTGGCAAGTATAGTAATCTATTGTCTAGTTAGTTACCTGTTATGTCTTCCAGGATGGTTTACAGGTGTATTATTTGCAGTTATTGGTTCACAACTGTATCTTGTCATACCTGAAAACTATAAAAGCACACTTTTATGGCTAGTGCCACTAGCAGTTGCCAGTTACTGGTATCCTATTATATTCCTACCAGTATCTATAGGATATATGAGTAGTGTATTGGTCATGCTTCTAAGCAAGGGTGGATGTAAACTGTTATATCCACTTAGCAGTACAAACTTCACAGGTCCTGCAAATTACCTGGAAACTGGCAGTAAGGAGGATAAGAGTGCTACTACATTTCTAGTTATCCTGGCAGTTCTTGCAATAGTATTTTCATGTTTTGGCAATCAGATACTAAGTGATATTAATGAAAATGAGGGTATACTGAATTATTATACTCATCGTAGTGACGGTACAAGCTATGGAAACAGTAATCAGGGAGGTAATGCTCGTTATGGAGAAAACAACAGTGGATATATACATTATGTCTATATTGAATCAAGCAAGCATGAAGTAAACCGTAACATCACCACTTATAACCTGGACAATAACACCACTTCCACTATTATAACCGAGTATAAGCCACCCGTAGATAATACTACATAATTTTTGAGTTTTAATTGTCTTCTTCATTATTATAATCATACAAATTTTTTTGTATGACATTTTTACCTTTTTATTTTTTTTGTTTATTCTTTATTTTTTTATAAAAAAAATATATTTAAAAGTTTTATTATGTATTAATTTATAATAAAGTTATTATAAGAGTGATTTTTTATGAAAAATAGGATTGAAATTGCTCAATATCTTAGACAAGAAGTAGATTATCAAGTACAAGATTATATCTCTGAAGAAATAGCATTAGAAAAGATGGAAGAATGTGAAGAATTCATAGCTGAATGTGAAAAATTCTTCTAACAAATATAAATATTATTTTTATTATTATATTATAGGGATATGAAAATGATACTAATAATATAAATCGAAAGCAATGAAAACTTTAATGTTTGAATAAATTTGCTAGGGTTCAAAACCGGTTCATAGGTGGTTCATCTCATGACACACCTATCAAATTTTGATTTTATTCTTAATTATTATTATGTTTATGTGATTAATGTCATGTTTTATTAGGTTTGGTTTTTATTATTTATGGGTGGTTCATAGGTGGTTCAATTCATGACACACCTATTAAAATCATATTAAATTATATAAAATATGACTTGATTATCCTTTTTTTCTTTATGTACAAAGCCATATTCAATAAATATATTCATATCTCTTTTGGCAGTTGATTTTGAAACTTTAAACATTTCCATATACTCTTTATAAGTAATTGGGTTATTCTTATCCTGTTTTTCTAAGAATTCTTTTTGTCTATCCTTTAAATGACTGAAATTTTTATTGGTTGTAATTTGTCTTTTATTAGTGTCTGGGGTAATTAATCTATTGTTTGGACCATACAATACAACTTTAAAGAAATTGTTTTCATCATTAAATTCCGGTTCTGGTAAACCGTGTTCTTTCATAGTTTTTCTCATCATGCTTATTCCAGTTCCTACATGCTCCATATATTTAGTTTTGCTTAATATTTCCGTAATTCTTGGATTTCTGTGAATAGGATTTTTTGTTTTACCTAATTGATCTATGGTTAATGGATATGGTAATCGTCCAGGACTGATTATTTCAATTCTATCAGTGTAAATGTAAAATGTTATGAAACTGTTGTCAAAATCATAGTCTCTATGTGCTATGGCATTTACAATTGCTTCTCTTATAACTTCATATGGATATTCTGGAACTTCAACACTTTTAAAACCATTAATGACTAAACCATGTTTTGTATTTTCATTAAAAAATAATTTAATTTCATCAAATAACTTAAATATTGATGATTTACTTTCTTTCTTATCTATTATTCCAATACGATCTATATTGTTAAATTTTACCATTTTTATCTGGTGACTAACATCATATTTGCTGACATCTTTTCCAAAAAATAGCAACCCTGTGTTATTTAAGTGAAAACCTGTTTTATCTATCGTTCCAGCACCAATGTATTCTAATATTTCTTCTGTGGATCGTACATCTTTCACTTTTAGTAAAGGACTGTCTTTATTTAGTAATGAATAAAATATTTCCAAAGTATTCATATCCACATCATCTATAGATGTAGCAGAGATTATTCTTTCATCATAGGGGATTTGTTTTAAGAATTTTCTAACATAATTTATTAAACTTCTTTTTATTTCATTTATTAAATCATCATATGAATTAAAACGTTTATATACATTAGAATTTTGTACTTTTCTTATAAATTCCAATGTTTTTTCGTCATATACATCAGTGTTTTTAATGAAAACATAACTTTCATCACCAATTTTATTGTACTTATCATATTCCTCTTCTGTTGGTGATTTACCAGAATCTAGTATATTCCCATAATCTGAACCAATCAAACAAATATAAATATCAGTTTTTTCAATGCTATTCATGTAAAGATTATATGCAGTTTCACCCATAGCAGGACTATCTTCAAATAAGAATACTTCAAATAAATTACCTAGGAAAAAATCGTTTTCAATTTCTTCTTTTATCATTCTTCGTTCTTCAGCAAATTCCGTCTGATTACTACTTATAAATATTTTAGTTAACATGATTTTCTCCCTTTTTAATAATTTTCATTACTCTTATGAAATAATATAATAAATAAGTATATTTATAATTATATATCTAAAATAATATAACAGTTTATCCTAAAATTAATATCTCCACCTCTACAGGTTGAAGATGGAAAGTAACTTCAGTAAAAGTATAAAATTATTTAATCTAAATAAAAAACATTTAAAACTATCAGTATAAAATCTTAATCGATATTATATTTTAAAAGTTATAAATACTTTTGAAGACACATTATTACATATATAAGGGAAATTTGAATAGAAATCAACATTCTGTAATCCTTTTTACATATTCTTCTACAAGATGGAGAGGTTCATTTCTAAGTACTAGTGTTACAGGGTTTCCTTATCATAGTTTACTTAGGATTATATAAATTTTTTGTATGACATTTTTACCTTTTTATTTTTTTGTATTACAACAACATTTTACAGTAGAATATACTTTATCATTAAGATTAACAGCATATTTACTTGTATTTTCTTTTTTTGATTCCTTATTTTTTTATATAAAATTATTCACTTAATAGTAGCTATTTGATGTAATAGTAGTAGTGTTTTTGTAACCTTTTAGTGTGTATAAATTTTTTAAAAAATTCTATAGATTATTTATCCATCATATGGTGTGTATTTTTTATCAGATTTTAGCTATATTCCTTTTGTATGAATCCATGATTTAGTATAATTGTATACTTTTTTCCCAGGTATTCTTGGATGATTATATATGTATATATTAGGGATGAAAATATGATAAAAGAAGATGAACTATTTTTTATTTTATAACTCGTAACAGTTAAACGGACCAATATAAACCCATTTCTATTATCATATTGATTCCTTTACATTATATGTTTTTGAAGAGTCATTTGAGACAAATAAGTAAGAAGGAAGAATACTAGTATAAGGAGATAGTTGGACTTATAATTATAATTTTCTTCTTTCTTATCCTTATTAAACATTTAAAAATGTAATTAATATAATTTCATGAAAAAAATTTTATTGGAGGTTAAAGGCTCATGAATACTAAACTCATACTATTTCTATCACTACTACTATTAACCACAACCATAGTCTCTGCTGCTGAAAACATGACAGTTGATAATACAGCAGTACATACAGATACAACACGGCAAGTAAGTATTGATGGACATGATAAGAATATAAAACAGACACCCGCCACTAGCATACAGTTAAATGATGCAGAAGCTGAATGCTATTATGGAGGACGAATAACCTACACAGCCGACAGTACAGATGACAATGAAGTCAACGAAGGAAAAATATCATTATACGTGAATAATACCCATATTACAACGGAAAACATAGCTGATAGCATAGACTGGATGTATGGTGAACAATATAATCAGGTACTTGATAATTATCCTAGTGGTAAGTATCCGATGAAGATAATATACTCTAATGATGGGGAGATTATAGAATCCAATAATGCAACACTAACAATAAACAAGGGATATGCTAATATATTAGTTGATGGTGATGTAACAGTAGCAGGTGATAAGATAAGCATACCTGTAACGGTACTTGCCGATGCAACAGGCATTAATATAGATCATGGAAAAATAACAGCATCATACAACAACAAGGACATAACAGCAATCAACGTAAATGCAAGCCAAGTACAGACTATATTGTTACCAGCTAATTATCAGCAAAAGACTGTAAAGCTAACATATAGTGATACCAGAAATATGCTAAATAATAAAACTGAGGATGTATTCCTGGATGTAAACATAGCATCCAATGGTAAAACCAACACTACAATAACAGTAAGTGATGCAAGAATAATAAACAAGACACACCTGCAGGATAACCAGACAGTATACGATGATATCGCTATAATGGTAGATACAAGTGTTAAGGCTATGGATGAAAATGTTACAGATGGTCATCTTACTGCATACTATAACAATAACAGAATTGCAACAAGTAACAATACAACCAGTATAATCATCCCAGCAAAGTATAATCTGGAAGAAATAAACCTAACCTATACTGGAGTTGATGATTATAATGACTCATCAATACAATTTAGGCTAATGGCAGATAAGATAACAACAAGAACCTACTCCTCATATATATCAGCAACAAAAAACACTAACGTAAACATATATCCAAGAATAACAAGCAACACACCATACTTATATGGAAAGATTAATATCTACATTGATAATAACCTTGTTAAGACTATTGACGTGGAAAAGGATAATATTTACATATCCACCAATGGAACTAGCACTACTATAGGTGGCACGTTAGATCTATCAGGATATAGTGATGGTGTATATAATCTTACATTTGAGGTTGATGACAATAATGTATTTGCTGGTTCATCATATACTACAACGCTTACAATAAGTAAGGTAAACACCTATATCTATACATCCAATCGTACAATCTACGTCGGCGATACAACTAACCTTTATGCCTATGTATATGCAAACAACAAGGATATAGTTAACGCAGGTCAGATGAGCTTCAGTATAGATGGACAATTAATAGGAACAGAATATGTATCAAATAACACGGCAAGCATTGAATACCCCGTACCATCCACATTATCTATGGGAAAACACACATTACTTGTCACATATGAGGGAAATGACAATTATAATACAAGCAGTAAAGAAGCAACACTGACACTAGCTAAAACCACAACCACAACTACACTCAGAACATGGACAGTAGAAAATGAAAAAATCATACTAAACGTGCAGACAAGAGCATACAACAAAACAATAGACACAGGTAATATCACAGCATATATTGACAATAAACAAGTAGCAACATCTAATGTAATAAATAATACTGCTAATATAACACTACCAGATAGTATAACAACAGATACAGTATATAATCTACGACTTGTATATAGTGGAACTGATTTACTAAATAGTAGTACATATGAAAGCAGCCAGTTCCTATTTAATAAGAAAAATACCACAGTACGCATATATCCATATCTTAGAAGCAATGGAACAATAACACTAACAGGATACGTCTACAGTGACAACTATGCTAAGGTAGATGCAGGAGAAATAATATTCTATATTAACAATAAACAAGTAGCAAGGGCAAATGTAGAAAACAACAAGGCAAACACCACCTATGATATGAGCAGTTATGATACAGGAAATTATACACTACAAGCAACATATAACGGATCCAAGTTATTCAATAAATCTACTAACAGTACCAGAGTGACAAAGACTCCATACTATCATACCATATACATGAACATACTAAATAAAAGTCTATCTGTAAAGCGTAGAAGCAGTACAGATATAAATGCAACGTTAACCTGTTATAGCCGCAACATAACCGAAGACATCAACGCAACAATATCTTTAAATGCTACTTGGGGAACAGTAGTATACACGCAGAATGTAACATTCCATAATGGAGTACTAGACACTAAGCTATCCATACCAAAAGACTTTGAACTCTTCACATTTGAAGGACGAGAAATAACAAGATACACACTAACAATCAATACCAGGCAGAGTAAAAACTTCAAAGAAACCAGTCAATCTGCAACGGTTAATATAGGTGAGTATACTAAATTATACCAGAAAACACTATGGGGATACAAAAATGCAAATGTAACATTCAACAGCACACTACAAGATGCAAATGGAAAACAAGTACAAACCAATACAACCGCAAAGATAGACATATACACACTAAAAGACAATAAATACAACCATATAACAAGCTTTAACGCAAATATAATAAATGGTAAACTAGAATACACCTATAACTTACCAGCAACACTAACAGATAACACATACACAGTAAATATCACAGCACATAGCAACAATGACTATGCAAGCAGTTATAAAACAGTAAACATGACACTAAACAATCGCCGAACCTACATAACAGCATCAAATATCAATGGATAC
>SUTR01000057.1:12295-15151 GCA_015062825.1 Methanosphaera stadtmanae | reverse complement strand
TTTTTTCCATTAGAATTATTATTCTCCAATAACATATATACTAAATAGATAAATTATATGGAGCCTATTTTTATGGATTTGAATGTTGAGAAGGTTAATTTTGTAGATGGAACAATTAAAGCACCTGCATCTAAAAGCTATTCGCATAGAGCTTTTATTGCAGCAGCTCTAGCAGAAGGTCAGTCAGTACTACGTGACCCCTTATATAGTGAAGATACTCTTGCAACATTAGAGGCATGTGAAAACTTGGGGGCATTGTTTCAGCGTTATCCAGACAAATGCATAGTACAGGGAACGGCAGGCTATATTCGCACGCCAGAAAATGTTATTGACGTAAAAAACAGTGGAACAAGTGTAAGAATACTAAGCAGTATAGCAGCAATAGCACCAAGAGCAAATTACACAATATTCACAGGGGATGAATCACTTAGAAAACGGCCAATGCAGGACTTAATAGATGCACTGGGCAATCTGGGAGTGGATATAGTATCCAGCCAATCAAATGGTACACCACCAATAATAGTAAAAGGAGGATTTGATGGGGGCCAAACTGATATAAACGGCAGTGTAAGCAGCCAGTTTATATCATCAATCATAATGGCAGCACCATACTCCAAGAATCCTGTAACACTAAACGTCCGAGGTACATTTGTCTCAAAGCCATATGTAAACATGACACTATCAGTAATTAAACATTTTGGAATAGAATTTGAATATGACACAACCAATGTGCCAGAATACTCATCATATTATATTGAACCACAAAAATATGAATGTGCAGACTATACAATTGAAGGAGACTACAGCAGCGCATCATATATGATTGCACTTGCAGCAATGATGCCTGGAAAGGTTACAATAGAAAACTTATACAAGGACAGTATGCAGGGAGATAAGATAATAGTAGATATTGTAAGAAAAATGGGAGCAAAAGTCACACAAACAGAAACCACACTAACAGTTGATGGTGACGGAAACCTAGAGGCATTTGACATAGACCTTGGTGATGCACCCGACCTTCTTCCAACAGTAGCAATTCTCATGGCAACAGCCAATGGCACATCCCATATAACCGGCGTTGAACATGCACGATTTAAGGAAACAGACCGTGTACATAACTGTGCAATAGAACTGGAAAATGTTGGAGTAGACGTTGAGGAACTGCGTGACGGCCTTATAATAAAAGGCAGTCCAACAGGTGGAACAGTAGACAGTCACATGGACCATCGTATGGTCATGGCATTCTATATACTTGGATTAAAGATAGGTGATGTAAAGATAAAGAATGCAAATTGTTATGATGTATCATTCCCTAATTTCCTAGAAGTCATGAATGACATAACTAAACAATAGAGGTAATGTTTTATGGTTGATAAAAGTCAAATTGGAGATTATACAACTGATGATATGTATTTCATAGTTGATTCTCTTGAAGAGATATTTACACGCAGAACATTTGAGGATTCAACACCATATGAGGTATTGGTCAGAACAATACTATCCCAGAGAACAAGAGATGAAAACACGGATAAGGCAACAGAGAATCTCTTCAGCGTATATCATACAATGGAAGAGGTTGCAGATGCACCAGTAGAGGAAATAGCAAAACTAGTAAAACAAGCAGGATTCTACAATGTGAAAGCAGCACGAATAAAGGAAGTTTCCAACATCCTACTAGAAGAATATGAGGGAATAGTTCCTGATACAATAGATGAACTAATTAAACTTCCAGGAGTCGGACGTAAAACAGCAAACTGTGTACTGGTATTTGGATTTCAAAAAGATGCAATACCAGTAGATGTACATGTACACAGAATATCAAATCGTCTGGGACTTGTACATACAAAAGAACCCGAGGAAACAGAGCAAGTGCTACGTCAGATACTGCCACAGGATCTATGGTTACCATTAAATGATTTGATGGTACAGTTTGGACAGAATATCTGCAAACCGATAAATCCACAACATGATGAATGTCCATTTACAGAATACTGTCTTGAATACCTTGAAGGAATTGAATAAAGGGAAAATAAATGAAACATATATTCTATCTATTAAAGAATTTTTTTAACTTCATATAAAAATCATGAAGTTCTTCTTTCAAAGGTTTAGGACCCATCTTTCGGATATTCTCTGAATTAGGTGTGAAAGTTACACGTTCATAATAAGAAGGATCATTTTCACAAAATTCAACCCACTCTTCATACTCTTTAATATCCATATAAATCACCCCAAAATAATCAATATTACAAGTAAAGGATAGAAAAATATATAGAATAATGTGAATTTCATGAAATTCAAACCCATTTTATTCTGATATACTTTTTTCTCCAGAACTTTAGAATTATTATTATTATTTTTTTTAAAGTCCATACTTATTTGTGTTAAGTATTGTTCTATGTTCAAATTTATTAAATCTGTTTTATTAAGTGGATTAATAATTGCCAGGTCAATAATATTTAAAGAAGTACGATAACATTTTAATCCACAGTAAATTGAAAAAAATATCATCACATTAATTAATAATAATGCAAGTGTTTCATATGCACTTAATGTATAATTTAATATGACACCAGCAATTAACGAGATGAATATTGATGATTCTATAGTTAATAATAACAATGTATTATTATAATATGATTTACTTTTTTCATCCTCATTTTCTATTAATTTTAATAAAATATCATATCTTTTTTCAAGATTGATGTTGTTTATTTTTATATTATCTAATAAATTTCCTGTTTTCATAATATTTTTTCTAATAGCTTATTTTGTAATGAGTAATATATAAATCTTTTGTCATTCAAGATATTTGTTGTGGGGTCACTTTTTTTAGCGTGTAATCTCTGACTGCCA
>SUTR01000057.1:0-12195 GCA_015062825.1 Methanosphaera stadtmanae | reverse complement strand
ATTTTAACTAATTATAAAATGTATCTTAGTCTATGCATATTGCATTTTAGCAACTAGCATGTTTCCTCTTTAAATACTAGTATGCATATATAATAATATGAAAACAGGAGAAGGAGGGTGAGTTATATTGACGGAAATTATTACTATCGAAAATCTTACAAAGGTCTATGATGATACAAGGGTAGTGGATAACCTTACACTTTCGGTTAAAAAAGGTGAAATATTTGGATTTTTAGGACCTAATGGTGCAGGAAAAAGCACGTCAATAAATATGATGGTAGGACTACTTACTCCAACAAGTGGAACGGTAAAAATAGAAACAAAAGAAGGTCAAAGCAGGGCAAGTATAGGAATATGTCCTCAGGAAATAATACTATGGCAACATCTCACATGCTATGAAAATCTAATGATGATGGGAAAGATGTATGAAGTAGAAAAGTCCATCCTCAAGGAACGAATACCTGAAATACTCCAGAAACTACAGTTAACAGATAAGAAGGATGAACAGATACATAACTTATCAGGGGGAATGAAAAGAAGAATGAATATTGCAATGGCAACAATACACGACCCTGAAATACTAGTACTTGACGAACCATCAGAGGGACTTGACCCCCAATCCAGAAGATTATTGTGGGAATACATTAAGGATGAGAAGAAAAGTGGAAAGACAATCATACTAACAACACATCTCTTAGATGAGGCTGACATGCTAAGTGACACCATAGCAATAATAGATCATGGACAACTATTAAAGATGGACACACCAGAAAATCTTAAAAAATCAATAGGTGAAGGAGACATACTTGAAATAGAATTACAGGATATGACAAAGGAATTACCACTAAAATTAGAACAATTGGATGATATTACGACTATAAAAGTAGATGATAATCATCTGACAATACGATTATTGGATGCAATAACGAAGCTACCTGATATAATTCATATCATAGAAGATGAAAAATTAAATCTGAATGACATATCAATAAGACAAAATACATTGGAAGATGTCTTCATAGAATTAACTGGAAGAGCACTAAGGGAGAATTAATATGAAAACAATAGATATCATAACAAAGAATATGAAAGAACTGATAAGAGATAAGAAAAACCTATTCTTCCTATTACTATTTCCAATAATATTCATGTTGGTCTTTGGAGTAGCCTTTGGAGGTGACTCAACAACAAATCCTACAATAGATATTGCAATAGTAAACCAAGATGTGGATGTAAACAATCACTCCTACTCTCAGATGTTAATAGATAACATAAAGGATGTCAAGACAAACGATTCAAAGAAAATGTTTAATATTATAGAGGCAGACTCACAGGATCATGCACAAAAACTACTAGAATCAGACAATGTATCATGCATACTAATAATACCTGATGATTTCTCCAAGAATATGCAGGAAGAAATAACCAAGCAATCAAATAATACACCACAAATAACATTCAAGGCAGATACAACACAAACCAATAATATGATAGCACAGAATGTCATCGACAACATAATAAATGAATATTCAATCAACATAAATTCACAATTGACATCAACATCATTCAATGCTATAAAATTAAACATAGAAGGATTGGAAGGAACAAAGGACTTCACACAATTTGATTACATAGCACCAGGACTAATAATATTTGCAATACTGATGACAGTCACAACAGTAACATCAAGCATATCAAGAGAAACAGAAAATGGGATGCTTAAACGACTAAAATTATCATATATGAAAAGCAGTGATTATATAATTGGAAACTTGGCAACATGGTGTATTATGGGAATAATACAGGTAATAATTATGTTGCTGGTAGCAGTATTTATGGGATTTCATTGGAATGGTGGATTAAATTCATTGTTACTTGCATGTCTGGTTGGATTTATAGCTACAATACCATCAGTAGCATTGGCATTAATAATAGTATCCCTAACAAGCAGTGTTGATCAGGCAACAAATCTAAGTGCAATAATAGCAGTACCATTAAGCTTCCTGGCAGGTTCATTCTTTCCACTACCAGAAGCATACATATGTGAATTTATGGGCCATCACATACAAATCTATGAACTACTTCCATGGAATCAGGCATTAACAGCACTAAGACAATTGCTATTATATGGAAATGGGATAGAAGCAATATGGATAAATATTCTGTTAATACTTATAATAGGCATAATATTATTAGCCATAAGTATTCTACTGTTTAAACATAAAATATCAACTGAATACTAAAAAATAGATTAAATATGTTATTAAGGAGTTATCTGCTGAATTATACTATCAGATTATGGTATATTTATCGTGATAGATATTTTTTATAATTCCTTTTTTTATGTTTTTTTTTGATTTTTTCTTTAATTAAAATAGTTTAAAATAATATTATGGAGTTTAGATCTTCTATTGAATAAATTATTTTTTTGAAATAAAAAAAGTGAAGATTCATTAATCTCTTTTTTTAAAAAGAGAATATATTAGTGAAGTTAATTTTATCTTTTAAGATTTTTAACCTCTTCTATAAACATTGTAAGAACTTCTTTCTGTAATCCTTCAACGAATTTTAAAGATCCTGCAACTTCGTGTCCTCCACCATCAGCACCTGCTTGTGGAATTTCTTCCTGAATCTTTGTAATTACATTGTTTAGATTAAATTCAAAGTCATTTTTAATAACTTCTGTAGCTCTTATAACTGCAAAATCAGGACCGTTGGCAAGTGTCATTATAGGTTGATCTTCACCTTTTTCTTGAACGAGCTTGTCATGTACATATCCTGTTGTTTTGCCTGGTGCAGGGTATGTGAATTTATGCGCATATTTTTCCACGTCTAAACGGTTTAATTGTATTCCATTGTCGAAGTAGAATGTTTCAACGTTTGGCATTGCTGCTTTAAGTTGTGTTTCTACACGTTTATCTGACTCGTTCATAAGTACATCTAGTAAGTCGGCCTGTTTTTTGTTGTCTTCAAGTCCAAATAGTACATTCATTATTCCTCGACCATTCATGAATCTGAGGAAATATGATTCAAAGTCAACACATGTTGCTACTCTATCCAGTTCATCTCTGTCATATCCTTCTTTGCTTGCAATTTCAAGGTATTGGTCAACTTCAGAACATTCTGCATGATCTCCTATTGCTGCTATAGCTGGCATGTGTTTGATTTTTTCCCGTACATCTGGGTTAATCATTATTGCTAGTTCAACTGCAAGTGCTCCTGCTGTAAGTTGTGAATCTCCATCTACAAGGTATGGATTTACATGTACATCTACATAGTTGTCTATTAATGCACGTCCGTTTTCTACTTCTCCTGGGTAGTGGTGGTCTACAACTATTGATTCTATTCCAAATACTTTGGAATGACTTAGTGCTGCCACATCTTCTTCTGTTGAACCATTGTCTAATAATACTAGTAGAGGTAATTTTTGTCCATGTCTTTCCTGATCTTCGAGTGCAAAGGATAAGTCTTTGACAACATCTTCTAGTTCATAGAATGGTGCTTTACTTGGTGATCTTTTAAAGAAGTGCCATTCTGCATCTGCATCATTGCTTTCTTCTCTTAAGAGTGGTAATACTGCATGTTCTACTGCTAGTCCTGCACATATACCATCGGCATCCCAGTGATGTCTTACAAGTATTGAACGGCCATCCAATATTGCTTTTCTAATGGTTTTTGCGGCTAATTCCATTTTTGGTCTTAGCTTTTCGAGTATTTCACTTTCTACAAGGAATTCTACATGTTCTGGTTGTGCTTTTTTATCGATTGCATCAGCTATCAGGTTTTTAAGATTGTCTTTTTCATCATCTTCTAATTCTTCGATAAGTTCTGATTCAATCTGTATTTTACCACTATGTAAGGATACTTCTCCAAGAATTTCTACAACATCATCTACTTCTAATTCTGGATACATTCTTACTCCAGGTTCATTGAACGCTGCAACCCATGTTACATCTGTTTCATCACGAACAGTAAATATTGTAGGGCCACTGGTTTGTTGGATTTGTATTATTTCTCCTTGTATTGCAACATTACGTCCAATATTGTCACTTGAAAGATCAGCGATTTTGGTTCTTTTAATGTTACGTTTAACTTTTATTGTTTCGTAGTTATTACCATATCTGGTTTTTGAGTATGTTAAATCAACATCCATCTTTCCTTTATGTGGCTTGATTTCTGCTACTTTAACAACTATCTTATCTCCAACTTTTTCTTTTGGATTTCTTGTTCTTAGCAATCCATATACACTTTTACTTAGGCTGACAAAGAAACCATATTTTTCTACTCTGGTAATAACTCCTTCATAGTCACTTCCTATTTCCAGGTCTTCAATTTGGCATGAAGGGCTTAATACATATACAATTGGCTTTTTATTATTAGGCTGATATGTATTTTGTTTATTTTTCATATGAAATCTCCTGTATCAAACAAGTTTTTAATAAAATTGCTTGTTTTATATTATCCTGTAATAAATTTATCAGGATATTGTTGTTCTAATTGTTTACGTCTATCAGAATATTGAGTACTATTATTCATTAAACTGTTTGAGTTTGAATAATGTGATAATGCTTCGGATGAACTGTTATTTCTAACATTTATACCTTCTAAAGCTTCATTAATCGCATTTATTTTTGAATCTATTTCTGCAAGTGTTACTGTAAAATATTCTTCCAATACATTGTCTTCTTTTGTCTGGGCAATGGATTGTGCAGTTTCTGTCTTTTGTCTTGCATTGTAATAGTACTCTAATGTTGTATTGAATTTTGTTTGTGCTTCGTCATATTTTCGATTATTTAATAATAGAACGCCATTGTTATATTCTGTATTTCCATTGTTAAGATTTGAGTTTATCTGTGGAATTTCGGAGTCTATCTTATATACACTACCTACATAGAGGATTCCTGCAATTACTAATAATATTAGTATGATTAATCCAATAACTGCTTTTTTATTCATTATAATAAGATCTCCATTTAATATATAACAATATATATTTATGTATTTCTTAATTAAAATAGGATACTATTTGAACAATGATTTTTTCCATATTATTTTATTATTGATAATTTTATTTTTCAATCCAAAACATTTAATAGTAATAAAATACATAAATTATATTTGGCTAGGTTGGGAGGCTAGTGGTCTCTTGTAAGCTCAAATCCTCTATATGGAGCGACCGAAGTTTTTGGAGAGGCATATTAAATATTGATAGGCCTATATTTGTGATGTCGAAGTCTCGTCCCGTAGGATCAGAGGTGGTAGAGATGTAGTTGGAGGGCTATATTAAACTATCTTAGTCGATTGAATGGGTCAGGTCTGGAAAGAAGCAGCTCTGTTTCGGACAACTGATGTTTATGGATCAGCGGGGTGGAGTTACGGATATAGATCACCTATTTCTATGAGGTATGTCCATCCAATTACATGCTATTTGAATAGTAATATTTAAATGTAATAAAAAACATATTACTAAATAGAATTAAATTATTTTTATACTTGTCGAGGTGGCCCAGCCTGGTACGGCGGTGGCCTGCTAAGCCACTGGAGAGATCTCCACCCGGGTTCGAATCCCGGCCTCGGCGCTTACTTAACTTTAACTTATTTTAAAATAAATTATTTATTTTCAATCTACCATATATAATATTAATATTAATTATTTTTAGAGGGATTCTAATGTCAAATGAAGATACTTTCATTTCAAAAGCTAAAAAAGAAATTAAAAAAAGAATCAAGAATGAAACAAAATCATTAGAACAGCTAAAAACAGAAGAAGAAGAGTTAATCAATGCATTGAAAGGTTATTCTGATTTTGATGAAGAATTGGAAAAATTTTTGGATGAAAGTTGCAAGGACTTCAATCTAGATAAAGAAAAATTACCAGAATACTTTAAAAGCAATATAAATGAAGTATATCAGAACTATTCACAGATAAGAAAGGATGCACTTGATGAAATAATCATACTTAAGAAATACATTGAAAAGATAAAAAAAGATTCAGCTGCTTCACAAAAAACATTAAAATTCTATCGTTCACAAGATATGGACAGTGACTTTTTTGATGAATGCATACCACTGGTAGAAATTATAGAAGAAAAACTGGAAATATATCAGAAAAATGAAGATATGACATTGGATATAATTAAGAAATTGGAACAAATCCATAAAAAATTAGAAAAATGGGAATGAATATACCAATTTCTCTCGTTTTAATATTTTTATACTATTTTTTCAAGCCTTTGCATTGCAACCTCAAGGTTTTCATAGCTTTCAGCATAGGACAATCGTATAAACTTCTCACCCTGACTACCAAATGCTCCACCAGGAACTAGAATAACATCCTCTTTAACAGATTTTTGAACAAATTCCTGTGGATTATCACATTTAAAGAATACATAAAATGCTCCATCGGGAATATGGCATTCAAGTCCCATATCATTCAATGATTCTACAACCAAATCACGTCTTTGTTTAAACTGACTTGTCATATCCTCAACACATTTTTGTGAACTATTAAGAGCAACATTAGCTGCAATCTGACATGCAGTATCTACACATGCAATATTGTACTGATGAACCTTAAGAATTTCATCCATAATAGCACTGTTACTTGTACAGTATCCAAGACGTAATCCTGTCATAGCATAAGCCTTACTAAATCCATTGATTGTAACAGTGTTATCACAGTACTTCTGGAAACTATGGTGTTTCTTTCCATAGATAATCTTTTCATATATTTCATCTGAGAAGATTATAATGTCATTATCAGTTGCATAATCACTTATGGCCTTGATATCCTCTTTCTCCATAACAGCACCTGTAGGATTACATGGTGAGTTAATAATCATGGCAGTGGTATTGTCCGTCATTGCAGCTTCCATATCCTCCACCTTACATTTGAATTCATTTTCATAGCTAGTTTTGACAGGAACACTATTTGCTCCTGCAAGTGTTACACATTCTTTGTATGATAAAAAACCAGGATCAGGTATGAGAACATCATCACCTGGATTTATCAATGCCTGAATACTAGAATACAATGCTTCACTAGCACCTACAGTTACAATTATATCATCACTTGTAACACTTATGTCATTATCCTTTTTTAGTTTCTTGGATATTGATTCTCTAAGTATTGGTTCACCCTTATTCTGGGAATAATGAGTATAATTATTATCTAAAGCTTCCTTATATGCTTCAATAATATGTGAGGGCGTGTTAAAGTCTGGTTCACCTAATGCTAAGTTGATTGCAGTAGGACTTGCTTGTTCAAACATTTTACGTACTTGGGATAAGTTTATACTAGATACTCTATCTGCTCCATATTCCATAATAATTCTCCACTTGATTTATTGATTATTATATTTTTTTAAATTCTTTCTATATTATTATATATAATGTATAGAATTTATTTATTTGTCACTTCAATTAAAATCAACGATACTAAAAAAATTGTGGGGGTTGACAAATGGTGGTTATATTACTAGTTGCATGCACCACAACCGGTACAGCCATCTTCTTCACACCATGGAGTAATCTGTCCATCAAGCATTTTTTCATATTCTCTTCTTAGATATTCCTTACTTACTCCAACATCTATCTCATGCCATGGAAGAGTATATTTTTCATGGCTTTTGATGTTGTTGATATTCACGGCCAGTTTATACCAGTCTCTGAAATTTATTCTACTGCCTAGTTTTAAGAGACGATTTAGTTCAACACCAGAATTTGACAGTACGTACTGTATCGTTGCTTTCTTCAGATTTTCATTCTTGTTACGATATTTAAGTCGTGTGCTGTACTTTTTGTATTTGGAATAAAGATCATCATAATCAAAGCCCATCCATTGAAGTGGAGTATGAGGCTTTGGAATAAGGGGATTGACACTTGTTCTAATGGTATTGTATCTTACTCCCTGGCTTGTAATATTACGTACAAAGTTTATCAAATCCATTATTGTTTCAGTTGTTTCATTTGGTGTTCCAAGCAACAGATACATTTTTACCTTAAGCTTCAGGTCAATGCAGCGATTGATGGTATGATGAATCTGAGTATCACTCATAGGCTTATTCAATTTTCTTCTTTGTGACTCTATGGTTTCTGGTGCTATGGTAATTGTTTTAAGTCCACTGGACTTTAGTATTTCAAGCAGTTCATCACTTACACTTTCAACCCTTAATGATGGTGTTGCTATTTGAAAATCCTCTTCATAGAGTATTTGACATAAATCCTCTATTTTTGAATAGTCACTTACAGCCTCCCCTATGAGTGCTACCTTATTATGTCCTGTTACATGTCGTGTTTCCAGTGCAGCATTTACAAGTGTCTCTAGTTTTGCCTCACGTCTTGGCCTGTACATGCATCCACTCATACAGAATCGGCATCCACGACTGCATCCTCGGGATACTTCAAGCATGAATGAGTCACTGCCAAACGCTGGGATAAATTTTGGATTATCTGTTTTTGTAACTATCTGATAGATTGGACGATATGCATCCTCCATATCCCTTATTTTCTGTATCTTAACAGGATGTCCTGGTCTGTATATTCCAGGTATGTCTAGAAAATCATAGATATCTGCCCGGGGATTGTTGGTATCTTCTCTTGCATTGATGATATCATCAAGCATTAATTCACCATCACCTACTGCAAATATGTCTATAAATTCAGATATTGGAAGAGGATTTGATGCGGCACAGGGTCCTCCTGCAATAACAAGGGGGTGATGTGCTTTTCTGTCCTTTGAAAGAAGGGGGATATTGCTTCTTTTTAGCATATCAATCATATTAATGTAGTCTTCTTCAAACTGTAAGGTGAAGCTTACAATATCAAAATCTGCTAAGTCGCTTCTTGTTTCGATACTTTTTGTCTGTGGATATATTACACGTTCACAGTAAATGTCTTCTCGTTGATTAAGGTAATCATAGATTATCTGATAACCAAGAGAGCTCATTGCAACACGATATATGTTGGGATAGCAGGCTGCTACACGTGTAATGACTTTCCGGGGATTTTTGACTACAGTATTAAATTCTTCTATCATATATTCTTGATTCCTAAAAAAATAATTATATTATATTATGTGTTTAATGTTATTTTTAGATTTTCTTTATTTATTCTCTATGACAATACTTTTTTTGTTTATACTTCACCTTTATTTTTTTCTATTATTTACCCTATTTTTCTCTAAAATCAATATAATTATATATGATTATAAAGAAATAATTATATATTGATGTAAATTAACTTTAATTATTTTAAGGAAAATATATTTTTTGAGGATATTAAATGACAAGGTATAGAAAAGTTGCTGTAGGCGGTACTTTTGACAAGTTTCATAAAGGTCATGAAGCATTAATCAGTACAGCATTCAATGTTGCCGATGAGGTCTTGATTGGTGTTACTAGTGATGATTTTGCCAGCTATAAGGATCATCAGATTCAACCTTGTCATATGAGAATTGCACATTTAAGAAGAATTGCCGATTCATTTAATGTTAAGTATACCATTAAGGAAATTACTGATGCTAATGGAACGGCAGATGTTGATGAAGAACTTGATGCAATTGTTGTAAGCCAAGAGACTGAACAATCTGCTGTTCATATTAATGAAATCCGCCTAATCAATGGTTTAAATCCGTTGGATATAATTGTCATTGAATGGGTTCTTGCTGATGATGACATTCCAATCTCATCTACTCGTATTCGTAAGGGTGAGATTGATATGGATGGCAATCTCGTCTATTAATTCTCATTTTTTTTATTCATATGTTTGACATGATGTCATTTCTCATATTTCTTATAACTATTTTTACATGTAGGGTTATCTGGTTTAATGTATCTATGATATAGTTTGATGTTATTAGTATTATTATGCTGACTGTTGCCATAATCAGTACTAATTCTGCACTTATCTGAGCATTTTCTTCCTTGAACATATAATATCCTCTCATTGTATGCTTTTAGTTATTTGATGTTAGGTTTTTTCGTATTTCTTCTGCATCATCTTTTGCACTGAATGTATTTCCTTGCTTGAAGTATCCTGAGTATATTTGCAGTGCTACCAATGCTATGATGATTACTCCTCCAAATAACAGTATGTATTCGGCTGCACCTTGGCCTTTCTGGTCTTTTATTAAATTTATTTCAATCACCTCCATGTATTACTATAGTAGTTATTATGTATTACTTCATTAATATAGTATTACTTTTTACATAATCATTTAATACAATTGATAGAATAATAAGCAAACAAAAACATATACTATTAATAATAAAACATTGGGAATTAGCAACAATGAGGATACTGATAACAACATGTGGTGTGGGAATAGGTCATGCCTCAAGAGACCTGGCACTTGCAGAACTATTGGAGGAAAACAATCATCATGTGGAATTTGCAAGCTACAATGCAGGATATAACTATTACAAGAAAAACAATAGAAAAGTACATAAGCTACCCGACATGAACTTTCAGTCAGAAGATGGAGAACTGAAAATACAAGATACGGTAAAAGAATCAAAGGATATACCATACACATTCATAAAAACAATGTACAAAGAAGCAAGATTAATCCGAAAAATCAAACCAGACTTAATACTGGCAGATTCAGATTACTCCTCACCAATAACAGCAAAATTCCTAAATATTCCCTGCTATATAATAACAAATGACTTGACATTCGGATTTTCAAAAAATGCAAATACTGGGATTAAGTACTTGGAAAAAAGCATAAGAAGATTCATTACAGAAATCACAAAGGGATGTCAGAAAATATTAATACCTGACATACCTGGCTCAATAGAAATACCACAATCACTACAAGACAAAACAACATATATCGGACCATTACTGCATAAAAATACATATGAAATAGATACAAAAGAAAATCTAAGAAGAAAATACCACTTCCATCAAGAAGAAAAAATCATACTACTAACGGTAGGTGGATCAGACTTTGGAGAAATACTCATAGAAAACATATGCAAAATAGCAGACAAGATAAATGCAGATAAAATAATAATATTCACGGGACTAGAAATAGATTCTGACAAATTCAATACAGACAGTTCAAAAATCATAATCAAACAATTTGCATATTATCTGGTTGAATGGATGAAGCTATCTGATTTGACAATAGCTCTAGCAGGACATACCACGAGCATGGAACTATTGTCAATTAAAAAACCAAACATCATGATACCGATAAAAAATCACATAGAACAGGAAAGAAACCTTAAAAACATGCTAAAATATGATATAACTCTAACAACAGAGATAAATAACCCTGAAAAACTAGAGATAATAATAAATGATACAATGGAAAACATTGAAAATATAAAAATAAACCAAGAGGAATATATGAATTTCATCAAATATGATGGAAGACAAAATGCACTAAGCATTATAGAAAACTCTTAAATTAAATAAGATAGATAAATACAATTAACAAATAATAATAAGGGAGTTTTGAAATAAAATGAAAATAGAATATTTAGGACATGCAGCATTTCAAATAACAACTGAAGAAGGACTAAAAATATTAATAGATCCGTTCATAAGTAACAATCCAGCATGCACAACACCAGTAGAAACATTAAATCCTGATGTAATACTTGTAACACATGGACATGTAGACCACTTTGGAGACACATTGGAAATAGCAAATCAATCACAAGCAACCGTAATAGCAACACATGAAATTGCAACATTCATACAAAAACAAGGATTAAACTCAATAGGAATGAACATTGGAGGAACAGTTCAAGTAAACGATCTTATTAGCATAACAATGACAGATGCAAGACATACCTCTGGAATAGACTTTACAGAAAACCTTGAAGAAGGAGGAGTTGCAACAGGATTTATCATAACACTAGAAAGTGGAAAGAAAATCTATCATGCAGGAGACACAGGACTATTTGGTGATATGAAAATGGTCATAGGAGACATATACCAGCCAGACATAGCAATATTGCCAATAGGTGATAAATTTACAATGGGAATAGAAACAGCAGCAATAGCAGCAAACTGGATACAAGCACGAATAGTCATACCAATGCACTATAACACATTCCCAGAAATAGAACAAGACACAGAACTGTTTGCACAATTAGTTGAAGAAGCATCACCAGGAACATTCACAGTAGCATTACATCCAGGAGAAGACTACACAGAAGAACTACCACAATAGACACCTTT
>SUTR01000056.1 GCA_015062825.1 Methanosphaera stadtmanae | reverse complement strand
AGTCAATTACTAATAGCTTAAACTTCATTTTTTATTAAAATCCAAAAAATTTTTAATATCTTCATCCTATATATAAATATCATAACAAATAATAAGCATTGGAGAAAATACTAATATGATAAAAATAAAAAAAGTACTGCGTTTGTCATAGTAATGGTGCTGCTAGTTGGAGTTGCAAATGCAACAGAAACCATACAGAAAGACCATACATATACAACAGACAAAACAGTAGCAAGTGATACAAACACAATATCACAAGCAAATGAAGAAACAATAAATAATAATATAAACACGATAATGGATGAAAATCCAACAAAAAAGATAGATACAAACAAAACATCTAAAATAGAAAAGAAAACAACAACAACTAACATCAAGAAAGACAACACAATAGAAGTAAACAATTATGAACAACTGCTAAATGCAGTAAACGATGCAGCTTCCGATACAACCATCCGTCTGTTGGTTGGATCATACAACAAAACCACAATAAAAGCAACAATAACTGATGAAACTGGAAAAACATTAGTAAAAAGCACACCAATAGCAATAAAAGCAAACGGAATAACAATACAAAGCGGAATAAACAGCAACAACGGTACAATAAATATAACATTTACAAATACACTAAAACCAGGAATGTATGAATTACTCATAATCAGTGGAGAAACAGGACTATACAAAAGCGGAAAAGTCACAACAGTACTAAAAGTATAAATGCTATAATTATATTTGGGATAATATATTATCTGTCGATAGGATATGTTATTTATGGAGAGATTAAATAATAATTCTCTTCATAATCCATTTTTTTTTAAATCATAATGTTATAACTTTATAATTGCAAATACTTATAAAAAGTAAAAGTAATGGTAATACATTACTTTTTTTATCTATCTATTTTTTTCTAAATGTTAACCAATCATTATTTGAACTGTCAGGAGTCTCTGCATTAGTATTTGATTTTTCAATCTTGTCCTTATCATCAATAAAGACAATAGTCAATATGAGCATGACTACATGCAATAATAACAGAATCAATGATGTCTGATTGAATGCTACAACTGAAGCAGAATTATGACCTATGCTGCCTCCTGCTAATAGGGCAACTATGACAACTACCATGGATGAGCCTATTGCAGCAAAAATCTGCCTTAATGTATTGCTGACTGCAGTAGCATCCTCAACTTTATCTGAAACCATAGTCAAAGCCCATGTTGTAGCAGGCATCAAAGCCAAACCTACACCAATATAACGGATTGACTGGGTAATTGTCATAAATTCAAATGAGGAATCCTGGGTATAGAACATCATTGTAACAAACCCTATTATTGAAAGGATACATCCCATAATCAGAACCTTCTTAATTCCTATCCTATTTGTAAGCAATGGACCTACAATATTAAAGACAATTATCAACAATCCTCCAGGCAGAAGTACTGATGCAGAAAAGATTGCCGAATTATATGCTATGCCTTGAATGAATATTGGCATAAGCGCAGTACATCCATTTAAACATGCAAAGAGAATACAAATGAATATTGTTCCCACTGTGAAATATTTATTTTTAAGTATGGATAAGTTAATCAAAGGATTTTCTAACTTTGACTGACGTTTTACAAATATTATTAAAGTTACAATACCGATAATTATTGGTAAAATTACCATGTAATGTGTAAATCCAAAATCTGCAACATTTGTAAAACCAAGCATTATACCAGCACATCCAATTATTGACAATACAACAGACAAATAGTCCAATGGATAATCTTCAGTAGGAGTATTGTCTTTTACAAATATCACTCCTAAAATTAAAAGAATTATTGTGGCTACTGTGAAAAATGTGAATAATTCTCTCCAACCATATATTGTTATGACAAATCCACCTAAAAAAGCACCAATTACAGGTGCTATTGCACTAACCAAACCATATAATCCCATATATGTCTGCCATTTTTCCTCAGATATGGTTCTAAGAACTAAAATCTGAACATAAGGCATTATAATACCGTTTCCAATTGCCTGAAGAATCCTTCCAACAATCAAAACAATCAAGGATGTTGAAAAATAACATATGATTGATCCTAAAAGGAATACAGACAAAGAAAAGAAGAATATTGTCTTTGAACTGAATTTTCGTGATATATAAGCACTTAATGGAATCATAACTCCAACAACAAGTAAAAATGCGGAATAAGACCATTGAGCTTGTGTTGATGAGACAGAAAAGTCACTCATCAAATAAACAAAACCTGTTGTAATAATTGATTGGGCTATGCACACTATGCTTGAGGCAAGAACAAACAAGACCAACAGTTGCATCTTATTATCTAATTTAATGTTCATCCTTTATCACTAAAAACTTTAATAATTGTCTTTTCTATCATTGATTATAGTTATATTTTTCTATAATTCTTAATCGTTGTATAAATTTTTTTTTAGATAGAAAAAAAAGTATCCTTACAAAAAATTAGAATATTTCTTCATCATCATCAATAATTTCTTGTAATAAATGTGGTACGTATTAATAAAATGATACTATCTGCAGATAATGGGACGGTAAGAGATTAAATAAACCATATTAATAATGGAGTGCTGATAGATATCTGCAATATGTAAATTTTCAAAAAAAAGGGTTTAAGAAAAGTGTAATATTTATTCATCAATGTCAATTACACCTGCAAGTGGTGGGATTGGCTGGCCCTCATTGATGCAGTTGGTACATTTATATGTGTAATACAGCATGTAAAGACTCCACAGTATATTCAATGGGAAAAACACGAATGATATTATAGCAAATATTCCTAATGCAATAAGCCATCTTTTGAATAGGCCTAAATAAGCTAAACCTAAGCCTAAAAAGAGCAATGACAACACCATTGATAAAATCATACTTTTTTCTTGTCTTGGAGCTTGATTATTAATTGTCTGATTGTTAAAATTATATTCTTGAGGATTATGTTCAACTTTCTGTGGGCTCTGGCTGTCTGCTGGCACAATTTCATTTTGATTTATCTCTTCAGGAGTAAATATTCTGCCACAATTCTGACAATGAAATTGTGATTCTTCCTGCACCACATTAGGGCTTCCACAATTTTCACATTTTATATCTGTCATGATAATCACCATAATTCTATTATTACATTTATTTTACTAAATAATCTATGTAACTATATTTATAATTACGAATTTAAATATTTAAATGAAAATTTAAGATTAAACCATTATATAGATAGTGTTTTGAAATTTATTTAAGTATTAATTGTGTTAGTAAAAAATAGATTATTATGTGGGGGTTTAAATGCTTAAAAAAAAGAGTCGATATCAGTATACGTTACGTTTTTTATTGTATACTGAATACCTGGTATCTGTATGTGTTTTCTTTTTTATATCCTGATTTGTTTCTTCCAAACTTACTTGTGATTACATATATTTCATCACCCTCCTTGAGTGTTATTGGCTGTTTTCCTACTTTCTTATGCAGTAGCTTTGCTACTTTAAATGATCCGATTGATGTTATTGCATCCTTTGTATTTTTTATTACTTTGCTTTTCTTGATTTTTCTCGTTGTTATGTTATATGTTTTATTGTCAAACATTTTCATTGAGAAATTATCCGTAAGGTATATCATATAATCTGCCTCCTATATATTTTTTTTATTGATTTATTGTTATTTTTCTATAATTAAATTGAGTATGATCTTCTTTTTCGTTGTCTACTATGTATATTATGTCTCCTTCTTCAAGTTGTATGTTAATTCTATTTTTTTCAATGTCAAGATGATCTGCTATTATCTGGTGACCTATGGAATTTACCAATTCATTTTTATTTTTCATTATTTCCTCATATGTTGTTTCTTTTAATGTAAATGTTAATGTCTTATTGGGATTTAACATTTTTGGACTAAATCCATTTGATAAATATTTCATTTGGTTGGCCTCCATTATCTTTTTTCTTCAAAAAAATATTATAAGTAAGGGTATGAATTCATACTCCTACTTCCCAGTTACTACTTCTAAAAAAAGGACAAAAAACTAATTATTAAAGGTTTTAAAAATTATGAACATATTACATGTTTTTTTCTACATTTTAACCATCTCCCTTATGCTTTTTTATTGGCTTCTGTTTGATTAAAAAAAAAATTATAAAAGTACATAACATTCATCAAATCCAGAAGCTTGATTCATCCTGTTATGTTTCCCTTTCTTTTGCAAGTTTTTATTTACTTAAGTATAATATTTTCATAGAGCATTAATTTATTTGTTTTATTGCTATTTATTTTATTTGATTTCTTTGAATTCGTTTAATGCTATATTTTTAAAGATTATTTTGCTTTAAGAGTTTTTATGGAATACTTTAGATATAATAATGTTTTTTTTTATTATTATACCTGCACAACAATTTTTGTAGGTATTTGTTATCTACGTTTATGTTGTGCACTATAATCTTTAGCATAAGTAGTATATAAATGTTTTTGTATGTAACATTTATTTACAAAAAAATTTCATAATATTTAAATCATTAAAAAAAATGTAGATATATTATTTTAATCCAATTATTTAAAAAATAAAGCTATTAAAATAAACTTATTTAATTTAATAAATCGTAAGTAAATATCATTTAACCTCAAGAGTATACTATAATGTAACATATATCCTAAAATAAATATTTATATAATATTAAAGTCATAATTATATGTAAGTAACATCAACCTATTTTTTTGGAGGAAACTTAATTTGCAAACACAAAAAACAAAGCTACAAGACATAGCAAAAATAACCACAGGTCTTCCAGTGCAAAGATACATAGGCAAAGAAGATGCAAAAAAACAGAAGATCATACTTACCATGCCGGAATTAGAAACAGATGAAGAATTTCAAACAGCTGAAGAAAACATATCAGAAACAATAAAAGACAGATTCTATTCAAAAAAACATGACATACTATACAAAGTACAACAAAACAGCTTTGCAAAAGAAATCACTACAGAAACAGATGCAATAATACCAAACAGTTACATAATAATAAGAGTGCTTGACACAACAAATGTCAATCCAACATTCCTGACATACTACCTAAATGATCCAAGAGTAGAATATGAAATACAAAGAACAATTGATTCAACTAAAATAATGAAGGTAAGCACTAAAATATTAAAAGACCTAAAAATATTACTACCCTCAAAAGAAGAACAAGACAAGCAAGTAGAAATAATAACAAAGATAAACAAGCGAATACAATTAAAAAAGAAATCAATCAAATGTGATGAAAAACTCATAAACTCATTATATGATGCAGTAATTGGTGATGCATATGCGAATTAATATAAGAACAACATCACATGGTATAGATATAATAAAAAAAATAGAACATATCGATTTAAAAGTTGATATAATACCATTTATTACAATGAAATACCTATCACAAAAACAAACCGAACAAGAAGATAACCTATCTGCCTTCCAGGACAAATATGGAATAATATTCAGGGACTACGAACTACTGACAAACATCATAAAAAAACACAAAAAAGAAGAACCAGTACTGTCTGATGTAAAAAGTGCATTGAACGTACTAAAAAACAGTACAAATCAAGTAATTAAAGAAATATATTCAAACATAGATGAAGAAAAGATAACCACGGAAATATTGGATGATATTATAGAAATCCTGGAATCAGAAGATGACTATAATGAATTATATGAACATGTAAATTTCACTCAAACAGCATTAAAGGATGAAAAGAACGATCCTCGAATCATTCCCCCAACAATAAAATTATTGTCACGCCTTGCATCAACAAATCATAAAACAAACAATATATACAATCCATCATCTAAAGATGCAATAGCAATCACGGCATTAGAGAAGTTTGAACATGCAACATTATATGTAAAAAGTGAAGAAGACTATATACATGCAAAACAAAACTTCATCATAAACGACATACCACTGGATAAAATTACATTAATCAACCAGGAAATACTCGTAGATGAAAGTAATGAAAAATATGATACAATAATATCCGTACCATATCCAAGAATCAGACGTAAGAAGAACATGGAAAAATATTCAGAATTTGAAACTACAAATCCAAACATAATCTATCTATTAAACCTAATAGATCATATGGATGAAGACGGAAAAATAGTAACGGTATCAAAACAGGACTTACTTGTCAAAAAAGATGCATATAAACTACGAAAATACCTGATAGAACAGAATCTATTGGATATGGTGATAGATTATGAATCAGGATTCAGAACAAGGGATATAACAATACTAGTTCTAAACAACAATAAGAAAACTGATGACTTCATGTTTATAAAGGTACCGACATTACTGCCAGGATTCTCGGGCATGTTTGATAAAAACATTCAGGAATTATATGAAAAAAGGGAAGTTGAACCAACATTCAGCAATATAATAAAAAAAGATGAAATAATTAAAAATGAATACAACCTAAATCCTAAACGATATGTATACACATTAGAATATGAAGAAAAACCAATAAAAGACATAATAAACAAACAAAATGAATATGCAAAAGAAATAAAAAATTTGGATGAAGAGATAGAACAATTACTTGGTTTGGAGGAATAAAAACTTTAATAATCTCATCCAATTATCTTTTTTTCTAATTAGAGTAGATTTGCAATTATTATAACTATTATTATTAGCAGACAGCATGAACCGCATATTAACTTGTCATGGTCTTTTGGAGGGTTTCTCTGTTGATTCTGATAATAATTGCCTCTGTATGGATGGTTTATGACATATCCGTTTTGATCAAAGTCTTCACTGTCTAATTCATCCAGGACTTCTATGTCATATTCTGTTTCATAGATGCTTTCTTCACCTTCCATTATACGATCAGCATCATCTCTGATTGACATGTTAATTCACCTTTTTTCATAATTTAATGGGGTTTGCATCATTTTATATTTAGTTGATTTATCATAAATGAAGAAGAAATGATGCTAATATATAAATTATTATTATTAATAGGCAACATTTAGCAAAGAATCTTACAACATCATCATTGTTGTTCTTGTTTTTATCTTCATCCGTCTTCTGGCCTAATACATCATAGTCATGTATAAGTGTATGTTGTATGAGGTATCCGTTGTCATCATATTCTGCTGCTCCTATTTCATCCATTACTCCATCCATATCCTCTACTTCATATATGCTCACATCATCTTCCCTTACACTATCTGCATCATCTAAGAGAGTCATCTTAATACACCTTTTGCCTATGGTTAATACAATTCAAAAAAAAGTATTTTTTAATTTATTCATTAATCAAATACACTTTTTTCTATTACTAATTTTATTATTGGCTTTATATAATCTATTGTATTTTTTTGTTGACTTAGGGTGGTGTTAGCTTCTTGGTTGTACCATCATAGTTGCATAGTGTAATATCTATCTTGTCATCATCTATTTCAACAATATTATATGATGGATGTATATTCCCACGAAGCTTCATGGATGATACCGTACCTGCAGTACTGAATAATGTATTATTCATCTTCCATACATGAGGAACATGTTTATGGCCCGAGAGTACAAGGTTTATATTGTTCTCCAGTAACAATAATAGAATATCACCTGCATCGCTTAGTACATTTCTTTCACGTCCTGTATTTGGGATGGATATGATATGATGATGAACTGTAATGATGATGAACATATTCCTATCTTCCGCATCTCTTATTTGCTCTTCTAGGAATTTCTTCTGTAAGCGACCAATCTTTCCATGGTCTAAATCAGGTTCGCTGCTATCCAATCCTATAATCTTAATGTTGGAATCTGCTAATTCTAAAGTACTGTAACGGTCTCCAATAATTTCCTCAAATACTTCATCACCAATATTTCTTGCATCATGATTTCCTGGTATGACAATGGTGGGTGGTTTGATTAAATCTATGTATTCCTTTGCCTTAACATATTCCCTATAATATCCATGATCAGTTATATCTCCAGATATCACTACTGCATCTGGTTTTATTTCATTTATTTCATTTATTGTATCTAGTAGGATGTCTTCTCTAAATTGTGTAAAACCTGTATGTAAATCAGACATATGAACTATCTTTGTCATTGTTTATACCTTCTATAATTAGTTTCAATGTGTATGTTAATTAATTTACTTTTTATCAGTTAGTTGGTAATCTTTTAATGTAGTTTATCACGCTTTTGGTAACAGGATATGTTATTATTTCATATACTGTTTTGAATGCTGCTTGCGATATTATCATAATAATTAATGCAGTTATTGGCATGGTATTGTAAAAGGCAATAGTAATAAATAGAATTGCATCCAGACCTTCTCCACATATTGTTGATGCAATGCATCTGATGAAGAGATATTTCTCAGCCTTATCTTTAAGATATGTCATAACATATGCATTTAAGATACTTCCAAATAGGTATGCTGTGAAGCTTGCAAGTAAGACTCTTGGACTGTTGCTTAGGACTAATCTGAATGCTTCTGATCCTTCAAAAAATACCGGAGCAGGAAGTGCAATTGCAATGGCATAGAGTATAACGGCCAATAAGTTCATTATAAATCCAAGAAATATAACTCTTCGGGCCTTTCTAAATCCATATATTTCGGCAAGTATATCATTTACTATATATATGATTGGAAATACTATTACAGCACAGGGCAATATAATATCAAAGAATGTAAATGTCTTAAATGCTAAAATGTTACTAATTATCAGTGTTGATGTTGCAATACCTGTAAGTATTGCATATAATTCTTGTTGTGTCAGTTGTTCTTTGTGTATTGGCATATAAATCATACATTTTTTTCTTGTTATTATATATCTTTGAATTTCTATTTAAACTAACTTTAATTAATGTATAAATATTTATTGTTTTTATAACAAATCTAATGTATATAATTAAAAATGATTTATATGAGGGTGATTTGAATTTTAAATATAAGCGCTACTTATAAGATGTAAAATCACCATAAAAAATAAAAATATAATTAACAGCTAAATAATGAAAAAGTATATTATTATTCAAGTTGGTATGGAATGAGAAAAATCACTTAATTTCAATATTATCTTATGATTAATAAAATAGTAGGGGTTGTGGATATGAATAAACAAACAAAGGAACGTTTAGGCGAAATTAGGGTTGTCCTAAAAAAATATGGCTTTGATAAAATTTTAGGCCAAACTGCAAAAAGCAAATTACAACGTAAAGAAGATGATGCTGATGAATTACCTATTCATTTGGATGATGATGTTCCTGTAAAATTAAGATTAATGCTTCAGGAATTAGGTACTACATTTATTAAATTAGGACAACTATTAAGTACAAGACCAGATATTGTCGGTGAAAGATTTGCAGATGAACTTGCAAACCTGCAGGATGATAATCCGGCAATAACATATGATCAGATAAAAGCAATAGTTGAACGAGAACTAAATGGTAATATTGATGAATTATTTGAAGAATTCAATCATGAACATTTAGCTACAGCTTCCATTGGTCAGGTTCATGAAGCTAAATTACCAACTGGTGAAAGAGTAGCTGTTAAAATCCAAAAAGAAGGGATAACTGATAAAATTGACCTTGATATAAGGATAATGAAATATATCGCAGAACGTGCAGATAGATGGAATAAAAATCTTAGAAAAATAAACTTGCCAGGAATCATGGAGGAATTTGACAGATCAATTCACAAAGAAATAGATTACAACAATGAATTTATGAATATGCAACGTATAGAATCAAATTTTGAAAATGATCCCTATGTTCATATTCCAATAACATATCCAAGATACTGTTCATCAAAAGTTTTAACAATGGAATTTATTGAAGGTACAAAGTTAAACGATGTCTATGCATGTGAGGATGATAGCTTTGATAAGAAACTCTTGGCAAAAACAGTGTTGGATTCATATCTCCAGCAGCTATTCATTGACGGATTTTTCCATGGCGATCCTCATCCAGGTAACCTTCTTATATTGGAGGATAATGTAGTATGCTATCTTGATTTAGGTATGATGGGATTCTTTGATGAAGAATTTAAACGTAACCTATCTGAAGTAATGATCTTGTTTGTAGACCAGGATGTAGATGGACTGATAAATCAACTAATGTATATGGACATATTGGACTATGATATAGATACAAAATCCTTAAGAAGAGACTTAAATGATTTATTCGGAAGATACTTTGGCGTACAGCTTAATCGTTTCGATGGAGTTTTGGAGGCACTTCTTAGTCTAATGCAGGAGTATGGGGTTATTCTTCCAAACGAAGTAGTTACAATGGCAAGAGGATTATCATTGATTGAATCGGTAGCACATAATCTTGACCCTGAGATAGATGTATTTGCATCAGTCAAACCTGTTGCTGTTCAAATAGCTAAACAAAGAATTAGTCCTAAACAGTTTATAAAAGGTAAAAAAAGCAACATTATTCTATATGAGCATATGTTCCGTTCATTGCCTAAACTTCTTACAAGAACTGTTAACAAGATTGAAAATGAAGAATTGCAATTTAAATTTGAAGTTGACATAACTGATAAGGTTTCAATAGTTGCATTAATATCAGCACTTATAGTAGGTTCTTCAGTAGTTTCTTTTGGTCCGAGAATATTTGACATGCCAGTAATTTCTTTAATAGGTTATATTATAGTTATAATTTTAAGTATTGTTGGAATTAAGAGATTCATCTTAAAATAAGCATTTTCAAGGGAAAAATGGATTTTTTCCTACTTTAATTTTTTTTTAGAGAAAAAATATACAAATCATCGTCATCTGTTTTTTAGATTATTCATATACTTTGCTTCAATTATTTTAATACTTGAAATACCAGAGCAGTTATTAAAACAAGAGCCACGTACTTTGTTAAATATTTTAAAAAAAAGAATTAAGTTCTAATCATAATATATTAGAACTATTTATGCTAAGATTAGTTGCGTAGGTATTTGAATACAATATATATTCCTAGAATAATACTTATTACGAAACCTGCTAATGATATTATATATACATAGCCTATTGGAAGGCCTGTTGTTGTTTTAAATAGTGATGAAGCTACAATTGTAGCTGCAAGTACTAATGCAGTACCAACAATTAATGCTGCTAGTATCAAGGATAATGAAATCATATTTTTAAGGTCATCTAATCCGTTATGTTTTAGGTTAACTTCCAGGTTTCCTTCATCCAACTTGTTGAGTGTAGAGTTAAGCTTATCTGGCAGATCTTTTAACAAGTGTTCAATTTCAACTATATAGTTTAATCCACCACTTAAAAGGTTTCCAGTACTGAATTTTTCACTTATCATTTTTTTAGCAAATTTTTCAAGTTCTGTTGTAAGGTTGAATGATGGATCTAATCGGCTACCTGTATCTTCTAATAGTATGAATCCTCTTCCTATCATTACAAATTCTCTTGGAAGGACGATGTTGTGTTTTATCATTACATTCATCAGGTTGGTAAATATGCCTTCCATTTGATCCAGGTCAACACCTAGGTATTTGTTTAACAGGTCTTCAATATCTTCCTGGAATTCGGGAGTGTTTTGTTCTGGAGTAATGATTTTCATGTATATTAATTGTTTAATAAGCTTTTTGGAGTTACCTGATAATAGGATTAATATCAGTTGTGCAAGATTTCCTCTGAAATCTTCACTAATTATTCCTACCATACCCCAATCAATATATGATACTTTTCCATCATTGGTTACAAACATATTTCCAGGGTGTGGATCTGCATGGAAGAATCCGTCTAATAGGATTTGTTTCAGGTATGATTGAACTGCAATTTTTGCAATTTCTTTGTTGTCAATTCCTTCTATTTGCTTATCAAATAATTCTGCTATTTCATATCCGTCAACAAGTTCCATTGTTATAACTTTACTGGTAGAGTATTCTTTGAATGCCTGTGGTATGGATATTGTTTCGTCTTCTTTGAAGTTGTTTGTTATCTTCTGTATGTTTGTTACTTCTTCCATATAGTTAAGTTCTTTAAATATGGATCTTTCAAATTCCTTCATTATTGCAGGCAGGTTGTATGTTCTGGATTTTGTAATGTATTTATCTGCCTTTCCAGCTAAGTTATTTAATATTTTTACATCTGCATCAATGATATTGTATATGTTTGGTTTTTGGATTTTAACTGCTACTTCCTGGCCGGTTTCTTTTAAGGTAGCTTTATATACCTGTCCAATTGATGCTGAACCTAATGGTTCTTCATTAAATTCAGAATATATTTCTTCAAGAGGTCTGCCTAGCTCTGTTTCAAGTACATCTCGCATTTGGTCAAATGGTGTGGTTGGAGTGTTGTCTCTTAGTTTTTTAAGATCATCTGCTATGTCTTGTCCTATCATATCTGGGCGTGATGCTAATAATTGACCTAATTTAATGAATGCTGGACCTAATTCTTCCATTGCTTCTCTGAGTCCACTTAAATCAATTTCTTTATCTGAGCCGTCATCGTTTTTCTTTCTCTTTGATGATGATGTTATAACTGATATAACTTTGTGCTTTTTTGCAACATCCAATATTTCATCAAGCCTTTTATTTGCATTTATTTCATTATTGTTCTTTTTTGATGCCATTTCTTATCACTATTCTTTTTTTTATCATAATATTATAATTGAACAAGTTTTAATTAAAAATATCAATGTTTTTAGGTAATTATATTAAAATATTAGAATATTTTTTTATTTTAGAATTTAAAGTGTTCATTTTTAATATTATTTATTTTTCTTTCCTTAAAAGTCAAAATATATATATATATATACATAATTACTATATAAACCAATGCAATAATATTATTATTTATAAAAAATAGTTATTTGGTTGAATTTACTAATAATTCATTGTATCGGTTTTTCATATTATGTACTATGGTGATTTAATGACTCTTGAAGAAAAAAAAGAGCAATTATCAAAAAAGATAGATGAAACAAAAACAAATACTAAGAAGAAGGTAAAGGAAACTCAAGCAAATATAGCAGTTTCCGCTTCTGAAAAAGTAATAGCATCTCAAATGGCTAAGGCTGAAAAGAAAGTTGAAAAAGCAATTGAAGATGCAGATAAAAATATCTACAAATTATTAGAAGATACTGATAAAGATATTGAAAAAGGTGACAAGCCTGTTGATTTAATATTGTTCAAAGCAGATAATCAACTTGAAGAAATCCTTTTGGAAACAGAATTAAAAATGCAAAAGGCTAAAGTTGAACTAATCGAATCATTAGAAAAAGATATTGATAAATTTGAACATCTTGCAAATATAGAAGCTAACACTTCTGATTTAAAAGAAAAAATTAATGAAGGTACATCTAATATTAAGGATAAAATTGAAAGTAAAAAAACAGAAATTAAGGAGAAACTTAACAAAGAAGAATAAATAGTTTTTTTTATTTAATGGAGAAAGTAATATGACATCTAAAAAGATCATGTGTGGAATTTTATTATTAGTATGTTTCCTAACCATTGCATGTGTAAGTGCTGCTGATGATCAGGCAAGCACAGATGTAGCTTCATCTGCTGATTCAGGCAGTGATGCAACTAGTCAAGATACAAGCAGTGCAGGAGACTCAACTAATACAAATAGTGGAAATACTTTTAGTACAAACAGGTCCTCATCAGGATTTGGTAGTGGTAGTTTTAATTTTAGTAGCTTAAACTTCTCAAGTTTAAACACTTCAGGATTAAATTTTTCAGGTTTAAACTTCTCAAGTCTAAACTTCTCTGGAATGAATTCATCAGGTTTAGATTTATCTAAATTAAACATATCTGGATTAGGTAATGGTAGTTTCAATACATCTGGATTAAACACTTCTGGATTAAACTTCTCAGATCTTAACTTATCCAGCTTAAACCTTTCAAGCTTAAACTTCTCAGGATTAAACTTCTCAGGAATAAACACAACTGGATTTAATACATCTGACTTATCAGGATTAAACCTTTCAAGCTTAAACCTTTCAAGCTTAAACTTCTCTGATTTAAACTTATCAAGTCTAAACTTCACAGGTATGAATTCATCAGGATTCAACATGTCCAATTTGAACTTATCAAGTTTAAACTTATCCAGTCTAGACTTATCAAAGTTGAACCTGTCAAGTCTATTCAACAGAACTAACACAACCAACACAACTAACACGACAAATACAACTGATGCTAATGTAACTCCGGAGGAACCTGTTGTTGTAGATGATACTCCACAAAACACGGTTACTCCTACTAAAAAGCCTGTAAGTATAACTAAACATGATGTAAAATCATATTCTAAAGTAACTAAAACACCTCAAGCAGTTGCTAAATTATACACTATAAAAAGAGCAAATGATTCAACTGTATTATATCAAGGTGACAGCATAGTTACACTTGATGAATTAGACAAAATATTCGGTTCATCATTCACTGAAGGACGTTTAGTATTATACATTGATGGTGAAGTAGTATTTAACGAAACTGTAAATGGTGATTTAGCAGCACAAATATTTGAAATTGTTGAAAAATTCCTTGGTCAACATAATCTAAAAGTAGAATTTACAGACAATACAAATAATACAAGTACATTTGAAGAAAATGTTATTATAGAATAAACTCCATTTATTTATTTATTTTTTTATTTTTAAGAATATATAGCATTCTTTACTATTATAATTGACATTAAACTCAATATGTTAATATTAATAAATGATGAGTTTTATAGACTATACTATGAAACTAATTACTCTAAATGGAAAAATACTTAGAAAAGATCCAAAATATTATATGCAGGATGTATTTGAATTTCCAGATTATGATGGTAGCTATGAAAAGCTGGAAGAGTTCATTCTAAATCTTGATGAAGATTATGAAATACATATAATTAACACAGGATGCATGGCAAAGGCATTGCTTAACCTGTTTAAGTCAATGGATGAAAAGTCAGATAAGTTAACGGTTTTCTTTGATGATTAAATTATGCATATTTATTATGTTCAACTTAATATGGTTGACAGTTAAATTATTATTTTTAAATATATTCTTAAATTATTTATATTATCATTTATTAACTAGTATTATGGAAAAAAGTAGATTTTTTAATAATAACTTAATTGATAGACATATGGCAATAACTGATGGAGTATTTGCTATTGCTATGACTATTCTTGTTTTGGAAATAGCCGTTCCAACTCTTTCTGATATTAATTCAGGTGTTATTATAAGTGATTATTTTTTTAATTATCTTATTCCTGCAATAATAATTTATTTTATCAGTTTTTATCTGGTTGTAAATTTTTGGGAGACAACTAACATATTTTTTGCTTTTAAAAAGGTAAGTCATGGTGTTTTATTTTTGAACATGTTTGCATTAGCAGCGGTGTGTTTAATTCCTTTTGCAACAGGATTTTTATTTAATTTCTATCGTTATTTTGAAGTTAACATATTCTTTTCAGTGTTAATCTTATGTATATCATTGATTTATCTGGTAATAATGATAATGGTAATTAGGGATAATTTTTCTGAAATATTTGATAATAGTGATGAAATAAAGGATAAATATCATAACAGATTAAGTGAAGGTTTTGTATTTCCAAATTTTAAATTATATTTGAAAGGTGCAGTATTGTCATTGTTTTATTTGGTCATATCGCCAATAATCATATCAATTATTTCAATAATTCTCGCATTCTTTTCTCCAATGTGGAGTATACTTTCATTTATTCT
>SUTR01000055.1 GCA_015062825.1 Methanosphaera stadtmanae | reverse complement strand
CAGGAACACTAGACAAATCAACATCCTCAATAACACCAGCCAAATACTCCTTCTCCTCATCAGACAAAATACGCTTATGTTTTTCATCAGGATTGTTGATATCATAGAACGCTTGTACTATTGAATCAATTACTATCCCATCTGAATCAACAAATTTAATAAAGTGTGTTCTTCCATCTAAGAAGAATTCCGGAACTTTATATACAAATCTGTAATATTCTTCATCATTTTCTGAATCTTCATCTTTAAATAGAATTTCATTTAGTTTATATTCATTACGATCAATTATTAATTTCCCTTCAAATTCTTCATTATCTTTTTGAATAAACCATCCTTCAACACTTTCTTTATCATCACTAACCTGAATATGGCCGTTGACACCTGTTGTAATCCTATCTTCTTTTATACCTTCAGTGATATAATGTATTAAGGGATTTGTAGAATAAATATTGCAATCATCATATGTTTTGATATAATAATCTGTATTGAAGGAGGAAGAAGGGTTTCTGCGTTCTTTATATCCAAAACGTACATAATGTTCTATTGGATGAATTTTAGAATTTGAAACATCATCATATTTTTCCATGTAGAAATTTTCATTAAATAATCCAGAATCTTTAATTGTTTCAATATCCTGTTGTAAACTTTCTGGTAATGATGAAAAATCACTGTCAAATTTAATATTTCTTTTTTCTGCTCGACCATATAATGCATAATGGACAAGAGGATTGAAATTTGCTTCTTTAACATCAGGATTTAGATAAAGGTATCTGCTACCATCAAAATTTCTATGTGGTTTAAGTCCTTGATTAAAACCTTCATAGAAATAATTTAATATAACATCATCACCCCTTTTTTGTACAACAGGATTATTATTTAAATAATAACCTACATCAAGTAAATTATCCTTTTTAATTATACGATAAGCTCTGATTGCGGCGATTGTATGCTTTATACTTCCAAATTTATCTTTATTTAATAATAGTGATATAGGATAAAATATGGATTGTAAACGTTGTTTAATTGAACGATTAACATTATTTTTATAATCGGATTCATATTGCTTTAATATCTTACATTCTTCTGGGTTGATTTCCAAGTAATGGAAAATGAATTGTTTAGAATCCAATATTTGATTAGTTGATGAATCAATTAGTTCAACATTATGTAATTTACCATCCTCATATTTTTTTGGTACATAAAATTTAAATAATTGTTTATTTTTCTCAGATGATGTATCTAGCTTTGTTGTTAATAAAAATGGTTTGTCATCAATTGAAATTTTTAGCATTCTTGAATGGTAATCTGTTGTAGTAATATATCCAGTTATAGAATCATTTATTGAATTGTCTATTTCACCAAGTACTAATTGATTGTTGTTCATCGCTAATCACCACTATTAAATATACTATTTATAATTCTTTAGCTGCTATTTGAATATCTTCAATTATTTCATTTTCATTTATTGTTGTTAATTGTTTATCTTGCATTAATATTTTTCCATCACAAATTACTGTGTCAACATCATTTCCTAATGCTGAGTAAACTATATTGGTCAATGGATTTCTTAATGGCACCATATTAGGAGTCAACGTATTTACTAATACAATATCTGCTAATTTGTCCTCTTTGATTAGACCAGCATTTATTCCCAATGCTTTAGCTCCATTAATTGTTGCCATGTTAAATGTTTGTCTTGTTGGAAGAGCCTTTGGATTAAGGGTATCTACTTTTTGTAGTAATCCTGCAATTTTCATTTCGCTAAACATGTCCAAATTATTATTTGAAGATACACCATCAGTTCCTATAGAAACATTTATATTATTTTCAAAATATTTCTCAACAGGTGCTATTCCTGATGCTAATTTCATATTACTTGCAGGATTATGTGAAATTGAAACATTCCTTTTATTTAATATTTTCATTTCGTCATCTGTTGTCCATACACCATGAGCGGCAATAGTATTTTCTGATAAAACACCCAAATCATCAAGGTATTCAAATGGAGTTTGCCCTTTATCTTTTTTAAGATCATCCACTTCCTGTTTTGTTTCAGATACATGTATATGATATTTCAAATCATGTTTATCTGCTATTTTTTTAGATTCCAGTAATAATTCTTCAGAACATGTATATGGCGCATGTGGTGATATTGCAGTTTGTATTCTACCGTTTGCAGTATTATGATGTTCTTTGACGAATTTTTTAGTAACATTTAATTCTGCTTTTCTTTTTTCTTCATCAAATAAGTCAATCATACCATAACCTAGCACTGATCGGATACCTGTTTCTTCTACAGCTTTAGCTGTTTGGTCCATGAAAAAGTACATATCATTGAATGCAGTTGTACCTGTTTTTATCATTTCAGCTATTGCTAGTTTTGAACCAGTATATACTAATTCTTCATTGAGTTTTGCTTCTTTAGGCCAGATGTAATCATTTAACCAGGTTTGTAAATCTTGATCATCACCGACCCCACGTAGCAATGTCATGGCAATGTGTGAATGTGTGTTTATTAGTCCAGGTATTGCTATTTTATTTTCTGCATTGATTATTACATCAGCATCATTGTCTGATAAATCATTGCTTATTTGTTCTATCTTATTATCAACAATTAGAATAGAACTTTTTTTAAAATCATCTGATATGATGATAGGATTTTTTATTAGTATTGATGTTGTTTCTGTCATACTATCACTTAGTCATTAATATTATTATTATATTTATATTTCCATTGTAAAAAAAGTAATTATTTTTATTAAATTAGAAAATCAAATTAAGAAGTAATATTAAAAAGGTAATTATGATAAGTAATTTTATTGAAGAAAATTTCTTCTATCTTCATCCAGGATACAACACATTCAACACTATTGTTTTTGGGATAGTTCTAGGTGTGATTATTTTAGGTATAAATGAATTATTTAAAAGAATAGATAAAAATCCCAATGAATTAATGTTTGTATTAATACCGCTTATCATATTTGGTTCTACAAGTAGAGCATTGGTAGATAACCAGATTTATCCCCGAATACACTTATTAGCAACCCCTGGAATTTATATATTTATTGGAATTATGACAATTATCTTATTGTTACTTAGCACATTCCTAGAAAGACATTTAAAATATAAATATACTGATATAATCCTAGTTTTTGGTTCAATAATATGTATTCCCAATATTGCTTTAATGATTATTCATGGAATTAATTTTAATATACTTTTAATTGAAATAACATGTTTTTTAATAGTTTCAAGCCCATTTATTATATTTAGAAAAAATGTAAAAATATTGAATAATCACACAAATCTAAAAGTGTTATTAGCCCACATTCTTGATGCTACTTCTACATTTATCGCATTAGATTTCTTCAATTATTCAGAACAACATGTTCTACCCACATTCATGATAAATTTAGCAGGTACAGCATTAATAATGTATCCATTAAAGATTATTATAATATTATCAATATTATGCATTATTGATAGATTACTAGATGATAAAATAGACAACAATACTTTAAAATTGTCCATATACATCCTAGGACTTGCACCTGCAGTTAGAAATATTTCAACATTGATTTTATCCATAATATAAGTTTTTAATTCCTTTTTTTAAAAAAATAAGATTAATATAGATACTTTTATATATACCAGCAAATCAATATATAATTATAATATATAAAAGGAGTGAAAAAACATGGCTTATGACCCACCATCAGATGTTATGATTTATGACACCACCCTAAGAGATGGAGAACAAACACCTGGTGTTACGATAACAACTGATGAAAAGATTGTAGTTGCAGACAAATTAGACAAACTTGGAGTTGACGTTATCGAATTGGGTTTCCCAGCCGCATCTCCAGGTGAACAAAAAACATTTAAGGAAGCAGCAAAAATAGGATTTAATGCTCAGATAAGTGGATTAGCACGAGCATTACCAGTAGATATCGATAAAGCAATAGATTCAGATGCTGATTATATTCACACATTCATTGGAACATCCCCTCTACATAGAGATTATAAATTAAAGATGACCAAAGAGCAAATTCTAGAAAAAGCTGTTACTGCAGTAGAGTACATTAAAGACCATGGAATAACCGCAGAATTTTCATGTGAAGATGCAACGAGAACTGAACTTGATTATTTAAAAGAAGTATTTGGTGCAGTTCAAGAAGCTAAAGTAGATAAAATTAATGTACCCGATACAGTTGGTGTGACAATACCAATAAAAATGAATCAATTAATTAGCGATTTAAGGGAAGTAATTACCGTACCAATAAGTGTACATTGCCATAATGATTTTGGACTGGCAGTTGCAAATTCACTTGCAGCTATAGAAGCAGGTGCAAAACAGGCACAATGTACCATCAATGGTCTTGGAGAAAGAGCAGGAAACGCATCTCTTGAAGAGATTGTAATGACCCTTAAAAAAGTATATGGAATCAATACAAACATAAACACTGAACTATTATATAATACATCAGAAACTGTATCTAGAATTTCTGGTGTAAAAATGCCACCTAACAAGGCGATAATCGGAGAAAATGCATTTGCTCATGAAGCAGGAATACATGTTCAAGGTGTTCTTGCAAACAGTGACACTTACGAAGCATTTAAACCAGAAGAAGTAGGACATAAAAGAAGAATTGTTCTTGGTAAATTAACAGGTGCAAATGCAATTAAGTCCAAACTTGATGAATACAACATTAACCTAGATGAGGAACAGTTTGATCAATTATTCACAAAAGTTAAAGCCTTAGGTGATTCTGGAAAAACCATTACAGATGTTGATTTCAGATCACTTGCAGAATCCATACAAGGAAAACCAACAGAAGAAAGAATAAAACTTCTTGGCATAAGTGTTATGACTGGAGACAATACATTACCTACAGCATCTGTAAAATTAGAAATTAATGACGAAATAAAATCATGTGCACAGATAGGAGTAGGACCAGTAGATGCAGCTTTAACTGCAATTCAATCACTTATCAAAGAAGTTGTAGATATTAAATTAGAAGAATATCATATAGAAGCTATTACTGGTGGAACAAATGCACTTGGAGAAGTTATTGTTAAAACAGTAGATGAAGAAGGTAATAAAGTTACCGGAAGATCAACTGATGAAGACATTGTAAAAGCCAGTGTAGATGCTATTATAAGTTCAGTAAACAAACTTTTAATGCTTAGAGACTAAAACAGCACAAAAAATAATAATCAATAATATTTTTATTAAAAAATATGTGGAATTATTAAAAGAAACATACAAATAACCCCCAATTTTTTATTTTTTTCTAAAATAATGAATCCCATATCAAAAAAACCAAATTAATATAACCATAGTATGATAAATATTATTTTAAATTATTAAAATAGAATGTAGTGTAAAAAGGTTACTTTTAAAGTGAAATTATATTCATATAATAATATTTAAATATATTGATAAATATAGTAATTAATAACTATAAAATTATAGTTTACTTTATAACGGAGGAAACAAAATGCCAGAAGAAAATATAGTATACATCGGAAATAAACCAGTAATGAACTATGTATTAGCTGTAGTAACACAAATGAACAGCGGTGTAACAGAAGTAATATTAAAAGCAAGAGGTCGTGCTATCAGCAGAGCTGTAGATGTTGCAGAAATTGTAAGAAACAGATTCATATCAGATGTTGATGTAAAAAGCATAGACATAAGCACCGAAGAAATTGTTGGAAATGAAGGAACTTCATCAAATGTTTCAGCAATTGAAATAAAACTTAGTAAATAAAACTATAATAAAACGATAAGAAAATAAACCTTTTATTTTCTTTTTTATAATAAACCCCCTTGAATTTTTAGAAGATTAAAATAAACTAATTTTAAAAAAAGAATATTAAGAAGAATTATTGTTTTTTCTTCCTATTAATAATAATTTTCAATCCTACACCAATAGCTATAATAACAGCAAATATTGCAATTATTTCATAGGTATAAGGACTCATTGGACCAATTTTCTGATTAGTATCTAATGAATAAACATTACCATCATCAGTAGCAAAGAACAATGAAGCACCACTGGTTATAGGACTGGAAGATGTTGATGCAAACAATCCCTCAATGTATCCTGGATTATAATCCCATACGGAATTTCCAGTAAATTTATTTAACATATGAACACTACCTGCAGATGTGGTAAATGCTATATTATTACCAAATATGGTTGGTGTAGCATCAATAGAACTTCCAAATTGAGAATCCCATTTTTTAAGTCCATCACGCATATCCAATGCGAATACTTTACCTTTTTCTGTTGTAACATAAACTGTTGATTGTCTATGATCTATTGATGGGGAAGATGTGACAGTAGATTCTGCATTATATGTCCATACTTCAGCACCCGTTTGCTCATCTAATGCATATACTTGATTATCATTGCAGCCAAAGTAAACTTTACCATCAGCAATTGCAGGTGAAGACTGAATATTATCCCCTGCAGTGTAATTCCATTTGACAGAACCATTATCAATATCTATTGCATATAACCTATCATCATTAGAACCTACAAATAATGTACCATTATCCACAACAGGTGAAGAAAGTATTGCATCTTCTGTTTCATATTCCCATATAACAGAACCATCATCTTTATTTAATGCATAAACTGATCCATCAACACATCCAAAATATATAACATCATCAACAACAGTTGGTGTTGAATTTATAGAATTACCTGCTTTAAATTTCCAATTTAATGATCCATCATTAGCATTATTTGCATATAAATAATTATCACATGAAGGAGTGTAAACAGTGTCTTCATATACAACAGGACTAGAGACAATTTCAGATTGTGTATCATAACTCCAAGATTCATTTCCTCCCTGAGCATCTAATGCCACAATGGATCCCTCTGTTGTTACAACAAATAACATGTCCTCATAGAGTACCGGTGATGCAACAATATTTCCACCAACATTTACACACCATGTTTGTGTAGAAAAGGATGCATCCTGTTGTACATAACCTGTATGTCTAGGATTTCCCTGAAACATTGCCCATTCTGCAGCAGATATTGATGTTAAACTACCTGCTAATAAACAGAAAATAATTAACAATACACTTAATTTTTTAATACTTAATCTCATTATTCATCAAACTCCTTAAATATCCCTATTAAATCTTGAAACGCCTACAACAAAGAATATTAATGTAAATCCTAATAATATTAATAAATCTATTGCCACTGCTTCAATACCAGCACCTTTCAACATGACTGCACGAAATGCATCATTTGCATATGTTAATGGTAAAAAATATGCAATTTTTTGTAATATCCATGGCATAGTTTCTGTAGGGAAAAATACTCCACAAATAAACATCATTGGCATTGCAATAGGTAACACTACTTGAATATAATCTTCTTGTGTTTTGGCCGTTGCCGAAAACATCATTCCAAATCCTACAAAACATAATGTAGATGTGAAAATCACAAGGAATAATAAAAGCAAACTACCATTGATGACTACATTAAACAATAGTATTGCAGAGAATACTAAAATAAATGCCATCATCATCTCTCTTATTAATTGTGATATAATTTTTCCTGTTAAAACTGTGGAAATACCTGTTGGAGTCATGAACAATCTTGCTAGTTCTCCTCTTTCACGTTCACCTGCAATAGAATTACCCATAGTCATCATGGATGACATAAATGTTGACATTGCAAGTACTCCAGGCAATAAAAAATCAATGTAATCGATATCACCATAAATTTTATTAACCTGCAATTTGATTGTTTGTACTGTTGAAGTGATAGGGTTTGTTGTTGTATTACTTGATACTTGACTAAGTCCTACTTCTTCAGATAATGAAGCAAAAATCATTTCCGTTTTAGGAACTAATGTTTGTGTAGTCAGTTGATCAGAAGAATCTATATACAATACTGCATTACGCGTTGCATCATCCTCAAAATTACTGGATAATATTATGGCAGCACGCACATCACCATTATCTACCTTATCTTTTGCCTGCTGGACATCATCCACAATATCTTTCACATCATAGGTTATATCTGATTTAATTGCATTAATTGCTTGATCAGTTATCGGTCCACTTGTTTGTTTAACTATAATCACAGGAGTATGTTCAACTGTTCCACCCATACCCCATCCACATAAAGCTATCATCATTATTGGAAAAAGAATTAATGATGCCACTTGAATTTTATGTCTCCACAGCGTAAGGAGATCTTTTTTTATCATCCATTTAATCTTAGTTGTTTCCATATTTAATCTCCTTTCGTTTTTTAGCAGTTATCGCTACAAAAACATCTTCTAATGTTGGATCATTAGTTTTGATAGAAGCTATATTACCACCATTATGAAGTATTTCTGTAATAACTGAATTGACAGAGGTTTCTGAACGTTTAAGATTAATGTTTAATCTTCCACCACCCACCATTTTAACTTCTTTTACAACATCCAAATCTTCAAGAGCGTTAATCATATCTTCATTAATGTTAGAAAGCATTATTGTCACTTTTTCATCTTCATCAGTTAATGAGGATCTAAGTTGATTAATTTCTTCAACATTCTCTTGACTGTTTTCCTGTTCTAATTCTTTAATCATTTCTAAAATGTACTGATTATTTTTTTCTTTGTTCTGCAATAGTTGATCTTTTAATCCTTGTGGTGTATTTGATGCTACAACTTTACCTGAATTGATAATATTTATGCTATCACATATTTTATCCACTTCATACATGTCATGTGAACATAAAATTATTGAACGTCCATCCTGGTTTAATTCTTCCATCAAATCCCACAATACTCTTTTAGTAGTAGGATCCAGTCCTACTGTTGGCTCATCAAGAAAAAGTATATCCGGATCATGCACCAAACTTGCCACAACAGATGTTTTCTGTTGCATTCCACCAGATAATTGATCAATGAATTTATCTTCTGCATATTTAATATCAACCAATTCCAATAAATCATCAATTTTTTTATCTTTGATTTTTTGATCAACGTTGTAAAAATCTGCACATAATTCCACATTTTCACGTACTGTTAAATCCTTATACAAACTCACTAATTGTGGAACCATTCCAATGTTGTTTCTTACTTCATCAGGATGAGTTGTAATATCATATCCTGCCACTTTTGCATTTCCAGATGTTTTAGGTATAAGACAGGTCAACATCTTTATTGTTGTTGTCTTTCCTGCACCATTGGGTCCTAGTATTCCACCTATAGTTTTATCTTCTATAAATAAGTCAAGATTATCAACAGCCCTAAATCCATTATCATATACCTTAACTAATTCATGAGTTTCAATAGCATACTTCATTTATTCACCTGCCTGTAATGTAAATTCCTTGTCATTAAAGAACATATCATCAAAATACCTTTTAATTAATGCATTGTCAGGTTTGTCTTTTATAGATTTCTTTATTGAATTTAAAATGAGAATTCCATTTCCAGTTATTTCATATACTTTTACTTTCTTTTTTCCATTATAATCAATTGAACTTTTAATTAAACCCTTTTTTTCTAATGAATGTAATAATGGATAAACTGTACTTCCATGTATAAATTTTACATCATCTTTAAAACAGTTCATTTCATTGATTTTTGATATTATCTTATATCCATGAATCTTTTTTTGACTAATCAACCATAACAAGAAAACAGTTTTTATACCTTTAAATAATTGGTTCATAAACTTATTTTCATAGAGTTCATCAGTTGATATTTGATCAACTTCATCTAAAGTCAATACTTATCCTCCTATAGAAAATTGAAAAAATATATATAATTTTTATATATAATTTTTTTACATATAGATAATTTATATATAATTTATTTATATATAATTTTTTTATCTATTTGGAAGATTTAAAATAAAAATCATTATAAAAAAAATAAAAATTAATAAGTTATGGAAGATAACAGAGTAATATTAAAACAAGGATAGGAAATGAAATTAATGAGAAGCAAAGTATTTTATGCCAATATAAATAATCAAAAATTCACTGATGACATATTGATAAAACTTCTTGAAAAAACAAAATTTTTGGATAATTTAGAAAATAATGACATAGTAGCTTTAAAAACTCATTTGAATCAGCAAAATAATATAAATCCATATTATATAAGAGAATTAGTAAATGCATTGAAGAATGCAAATACAAAACCCTTTTTAACAGACACCATCAAGTTACATCAAAACGGTATGAATAAATTAGAAAGTGCAATTAAGAATGATTTTAATTATTCGACAGTTAACTGTCCAACAGTAATCGCAGATGGCTTAACAGGAAGTTACGAATATGAAGTTGAAATCAATGAGGAAATTTTTAGTAATGTGAAAATTGCAGGTGACATACATGAAAGTGACGCCTTGATTGTATTGACAAACATCAAAGCTAATCCATTAATAGGAATTGGAGGAGCTATAAAAAATCTTGCAATAGAATGCGCATCATATTCTGGAAAAAAGGAAATATATAAACAAGCACCTCCCTTTATAGTTAAGATAAGATGTTTAGCATGCAGAGAATGCCAGGAAAGATGCCTTGAAAATGCTATTAGCATTGATGGATTTGCAAAAATTGATTATGATAAATGTATTGGATGTAATGATTGTATTGAAAGCTGTCCTGCCCATACAATTAAATTAAATATTATGAACTCCGAACAATTTATTGAATCAATAGCCGAATATGCTACTGGTACAATATGCAATAAAAAATATAATAAAGTAGTTTATATAAACTTTTTAACAAATATTACTCCAGATTATGATTATGCAGGATTTGATGATAAACCAATTGTTGATGATAGGGGAATTTTAATTAGTTATGATCCTGTAGCGATAGATCACGCAAGCTATGATTTAGTAAACAATCAAAAAGGCAACCAGGACTCAGCACTTTTATCAAATTATGATGAAGGTGAAGATAAATTTAAAGGCATACGTCCTAATATAGATACCCAATTACAACTAAAAAAGGCTGAAAATTTAAGATTAGGTAATATTGACTATGAATTAATAGAATTAATGTGATAACATGACAATAGATGAAATACATTCAAAATTAGAAGAACATAATTATATTTCTAACAATCAAATTAATACTACTTTATTCTTAGCATTCACTCTGAAAAAACCAATACTAATTGAAGGTCCCCCAGGAACAGGTAAAACTGAACTGGCTAAAACCATTGCAGATAGTTTTGACAGGGACTTTTTCAGAATTCAATGTTATGAAGGAATTACATTTGAGCAGGTTGTTGGTGAATGGAATTATCAGAAACAATTATTGTATCTTGAATTGGCACGTGAAAATAAACAAGACATAACCATATTTTCTGATGAATTCTTCATTCAACGTCCACTGTTAAAGGCGTTCACTAATGACAGACCATCAGTTCTTTTAATAGATGAAATTGATAAGGCTGATGAAGAACTTGAAAGCTTCCTATTACAAGCTTTAGGTGAAAAGCAAATTACAGTAAACGATTTAGATACATTTGATTTGAAAAATGACCTTATAGTTGTTCTAACATCAAATTCTCAACGTACACTTCTTGATGAAACTAAGGACAGATGCCTGTACTTATACATTGATTATCCAGAATTTAATAGAGAAGTGGATATCATTAACAAAAGAGTTCCAACAGCCAAAGATAGTTTAATTAATGATGTGGTTAATAAAACCCAGAAAATTAGAAAATTAGATTTGAGTAAGAAACCATCTATTAGAGCAACTGTTGACTGGGTAGAATCCTTAATAGCAATAGGTCAAATTCCACCTACACGTGAAGCTTTAGAAAATACCTTAAATGTTGTTGCTAAAAATGAAGATGATAGAGAAAAGATTATTGAAGAAGTATTGAGCAAAATATGACAATTCTTTTTCATAAATTATTTTTCTACTACTTTTAATACATCTTTGATATCATCAATAATGTAATCTGCATCATCAAATAAATCTTTGGGAAGTTGTTCGTTTTGTTGTGTTGTTAATATCCCAATATCTGCAGTTTTCAAGGCTAACCTATCATTGGTATGATTTCCAACCATATAAACATAATATCCATTTTGTTTTAATTTATCAACAACATGCTTTTTACAGTCGATGTTACAAGTATCAAAAATATTATTTTGAGATATGTTTAAACATGATGCTACCTTCATCAGTGACTTTTTATTGTCACCTGAAGCTAAGTATATTTCATAGCCATAATTTTTCAAAGTTTTGATTACAGTTGATGTACATTTAAAGAATAATCCACCAGCAGTATACACATAATCTATTTTACAGTTAAGCGTATCCACCATAATTGCACAACCACTGCATATTTCAATGTTTAATCTATTCAATTCCAATGCTGTATCCCTAATATTACTTATTGATGTATCATCATCAGATAAACATGAAATTACGAATTTTTTATCAATATCAATACGTGAATATGCTATTTCAAACTCATTAGGATGTTTCTTCATATATTCTATGATTGATAAATTTGAATGTTTGATTAATTTTTTAGCTGGTGTTTGAAATACAACTATAATTCTATGAGTATTTTGATTAGCCAGACCTATAGTATTTGTTTCTAAAAATAGATTATTATTACTCATATCTTTAATTACAGTTACACGTTTAAGTAAAGTACCTGCATTATCAAAAACTATGGCTTTCATAATACCAAAACTTAAAATAATTAAATAAAAAAATAAGGAGATTAAAAAGAATTGTAAATTTATAAACTTACAGATTCTTCACCTTGTATATAAAACATTTTTTCATATAAGAATACTTTTTCAGGACAAATTCTTTCACATCTGAAACATGCACTTCCATTACAGAAGTCAGATCGAATAGTTGCTACTCCATCTTCAATTTTAAGAGCATTTTCAGGACATTCATTTTCACATGCTTTACAATTTATACAACCATCAATCTTAGCTTCAAGTTTGGTACCTACCTCTTCAATAATAGATAAACCATTAATACCTATATCAGGAATATCACTATCATATAATCTGTGAATTTCTGGATCATCTTCTACTTCAGGAAGGTTACCATATCCATAACTTTCAAGCCATTCATCATATTTCCAAAGAGGCATGTTCTGTTCACAGACTGCTAATTCTAATCCATATATTTTTTCAAATATTTCAGATGTAGCTAATGTAATGTGATTTCCTTGCATTCCATCTGCAACTTCTTGCAATTCATCAAGTAAATCTGGATTTTCAACAATGTCTCTTGCCATAAGCAATGATGTGTTACCAATCTGGTAAATATCCCATGAACAAGCAGGTATCTGACCAACAGTTAAAGATTTTAATGGATCAACATAGAATCCTGAAGCTCCTGCCATATAAACAGCATCAATATCATCCAAATCAATACCTGCTTCCACACATAAAGTAATATGTGCTGCTCTGAATGCACCTAAAGCTTTACCAATTTCAACCATGTCTTTTTCAGATAAATAAACACCATCTTGTAAGTTTAGTTTATTGTTAGGAGTTTTAATATCTGGAATGGATATGATGTCTTGTTCAGTACCTAAACTATAAGCAGATATTACACCAGTACCTGTAATACCTTTTGCTTGAGTATCATTATCTCTAGGAGTTATTACTTCTCCTGCAGATACATTCATAGTGTCCCCAGCAACAACTTTTAAATCACTGTTTAAAACTTTGTTAACCCAATTGTCTCCATCTGCAGTTACATCACAAATTGCACCAGGTGAAGCTAACATACCACGTTCAATTGCTTGTCCTTCCATAGCAGGCCCTGCAGCTGCAGAACATGAAAATATTTCACCATCAATAACTAAAGCAATTTCTGCATTTGTACCAAAATCTGATACTAAGTAAATTCCTTCCTTGTCAACTACTCCAGATTTAACTAACATCGCAAGTGCATCTGCACCTATTTCGTGTTTGATTGCCGGAGGTATGAATACATCTGCATCAGGATTTATGTCTAAATCAACATCTCCCGGTTTTAATCTTTGTGCATTACGTTTTGGAGGTGTAATGTTAAGTCTTTCCATTGCATTGGTTCCCCAATATGCCAAATCCCGTATTTCAATGTTTTGGAATAAAGACATTTGTATTGGATTTCCACAAACAGCAAATCGAACTACTTTTGATTTGTCTATACCTAATTGATCCACAACTTTATTTGCTGCTTCTATGATTAGTTGATGTGCTTGTTCCAATCCAACATTTACTGCAAAGTGCAAATGGTCCATTACATTTGCACCTGGAATTGGATGTCTTAAAGTTACAGTTGTGGATATAGTACTATTATCAGATAAGTCTATTGCTTGAGCACGTAACCCACTAGTACCAATATCCATTGCTATTGCATATTCTTCTGCCATATAAATCACTTCTTATAATATAAAACTCAATATAAAAAATTTGTTAGTAAATCATTTTAATAAATAACAATTTTTTACTCTAATTAAAATATAGTCTTTTTTAGAATATAAAACTAATTAAATATTTATTGAGTACTTGACAAAATTATTTTTGATAGAAAAAAAAAGTATTACTCCCTTGGGATAATCCTTTTAATCTTATAAAAATAATGATTGTCTTTGCAAAATCAAACTAACAATTATTACAAAATAATTATGACATAATCATAATTTTTTTTGTAAAATGTTTAAATGGGTTTAATTTTACTTGGAGCGTACTGGACCCACTTATACAGTCGTTCAACATGGAATTTCTGCTTACATTTACGTATAATATTGGCAGCAGCATTTACATCTGCATTAATAAGTTTTCCTTCACTTGTTTTGTATAGTCCTCTTTTTATTCGTGTTCCTTTGAATTCATAAGATTTGTCATTGTTTGGCTAGTATTTGGGTAGTATGTCGTTGTCTAGGAAGCTACTTTTACTGGTATATGATTCTTCTTGAATTATTAGCGTTATGTCGTGTATTTTTGCATTTGTTTTCTAGTTTTTCTTTGAATTGTTTGAATGCCATGTATGCGAATATTTGATTTTGAGGTGGCCTCATATTGCTTTGGTTTTGAAAATCCTTGTTATATCCGAGAATTATTGTGCCAATGTCCTGTTTTTTGCATAGATCTATTATAAACTTTGTGATGTGATTTAGGTAGTTGTTTTGTATTTGTTTAAATTTGGTGTTTATCTTTGTTATTCGTTGTGATTTTTTTAGACCTTGTTTATTTAATATTGATTGGTAATGTGCACATTTTTTTGCTTTTGAAGGCTATTTGATTTTTTTAGAAATCTCCCGTCCACAATAAAATGGAGTCCCTTCCGTTGTAACCAGTGTTGCAAAATTATTAACACCCAAATCAATACCCACAACATTATCTTATATCCAAAACCTAGTGGTTCTTTTTCTATTTGATAAGTAAAGTTTACCTTAAACATTCCACCATTATCTATTGGTATCAATTTCCACCAGAATAATCTTTTTATCACATATATCCTCCGGAATTTTAATCCTAGACCTATATTTCACATCACCTAATTCTTTCTTATAATTTCCTACTAAGAGGTAATTCAATAAAACCCTCCACTAGTTTCTTTTTAGAAGAGATTATATACTCTTTCGGTATAATAATATTATGTAAACAATTATCATGCTTTTTAGGACTATTAACCTCTCAATCAAATTCATTGTCAATTTTTTATATTCAATAACACAACATACCCATTAAAAGAACCCACATGCTTCTTAATAGCAGCATTTGCCAAATGAGCTTGAATAAAAAAATAAACATCATCATATTTCGATTTAACTTTATTAATAATGGTTTTATAATTTATTTTTTTTATAATGTTTTTCAACGCTTTTCTTAATTAAATAGATTGTTTCTACAGCATAATTTCTTAAATCATTAAGTTTCAATGAAATATCCACCAAAAACATTAAACTACTCCTTAAAAAGCCCACAAACCAGAATACTCTCAGTCAAATACAAATTATCATCAACACACATAACAAATAACTAAA
>SUTR01000054.1 GCA_015062825.1 Methanosphaera stadtmanae | reverse complement strand
GGAATAAAACCAGATGAAACAACAGAAAAACCTGTCAAAGAAGAAAAACAAGCACCTAAAAAAGAAACAAAAGAAGAACCAAAACCTGCAGAAACAACTGGATTAACATTCACACAACTAATCAGAGAACAAGGTGTAACAAAAAAATAAGTTAGGAAAAATTGGATTAAATATCAAGGAGGATAATTAATATATGTCTAATGAAATAAAATGTAGAGTAATTTCGAAAGGAATACAAAAAGGTGAAGCCATAGTTACAAAGGACCCTATCAGCTTCTTAGGTGGAGTTGATCCTAAAACAGGTATCGTTATTGATCAAAAACATGAACTATATGATACATGTATTACAGACAAGATATTAATTATCCCTTCAGGAAAAGGATCCACTGTTGGTTCATATGTCATATATCAAATGACAAAAAATGGTACGGCCCCTAAAGCAATTATTTGTCAAAATGCAGAGCCTATAATAGCTATAGGTGCTATCATATCCAAAATCCCAATGGTAGATCAGCCAAACGTTGATATTATTCAAACAATTAAAAATAATGAGATCATCACTGTTAATGCAGATAAGGGTATAATCTTACAATAACCTCCATTTATATCTTTTTTTTGAAATTTTGAAAACAAACATTCCAACCCTGAGAAATGTATTTCTATTTTTTTTGAAAAAATTCTGAAAGTTAGGTTAGACTAAAAGTTTTATATATTAATACATTTCAATATATAATTATATATGAAAAAAATATAGGGGTGAAAATATGAGCAAAGAAGAAACATTTATTGTTGAGGATATGCATTGTAATGCTTGTGAAAATACAATAACAAAAACATTAACCAACAATGAAAATATTTCTAATGTAACCACCAATCTTGATACAAAAGAAGTAAATGTAGAATTTGATGAAAACTTAGATATAGAAGAAATATTAAGTTCATTAGATAATATTGGATTCCCTGCAACAATCAAAAAAAAACCATAAATATTGCAGGAATGACTTGTGTAATGTGTTCACGAGCTATAACCACCGCAATCAGCAGGACAGATGGAGTTTATTCAATCAATGTAAACTTAGTATCTGAAACTGCTGATGTAATTTACAACCCTAAGGCTATAAGTATCGATGATATTGGTGAAAAGATAAACAGTATTGGATATGAATACTTAGGCTTACATGATGATAATTCTATAAATAATGATGTTCTAGCAAAAAAACATGAAGAAAGACTTAAAGCAAAATTATATAGGATTATTGTCGGTTTCTTTTTCTCAATTTTACTTATGTATTTGATGTTTGGAAATGTGAACTTAGGACCGCATGGAAATATCATAATGTTAGCAATTTCTATAATTCCGATGATTTATGTAACATATCCAATTTTTAATTCAGGTCTAAAATCATTACGGTTATTAAATTTAAATATGGATGTAATGTATTCATTAGGTATTGGAGTATCATTTATTGTAAGTGTTCTTAGTACTTTTCATTTACTTGGAGAATCCCATTTCATGCTTTATGATACAAGCATCATGCTAGGTTCATTTTTAATGCTTGGTAAATATTTGGAAGACAGAGCAAAAACAAAAACATCTGATTCAATAAATAAATTAGTAAGTTTACAGTCTAAAGAGGCTACAGTTGAAAAAATTATTGATGATAAAGTTGTTCAACAAAAACAAGACATTAACACTATCTTAAAAGGCAATATCATTGTAGTAAAACCTGGAGAAAAAATTCCATTGGATGGAGAAATTATTGAAGGAAAAAGCTATGTTGATGAATCATTAGTTACTGGTGAATCAAAACCTGTACTTAAAGAGATAAATAGTACTGTTATTGGCGGTTCTATTAATAAAGATGGAACATTCAAGGCAGTTGTTACTAATACTGGTGATAAAACTGTATTATCCCAAATTATTAACATGGTACAGGAGGCTCAAAATTCCAATCCACCTATACAAAAACTTGCGGATAAAGTCATCACATTTTTTATTCCTGCAATCTTAATAATAGCTATTATAGCATTTTGTATATGGTACTTTGTATTTGGAAGTACGTTTATGTACAGTTTAAGCATATTTATCTCAATTGTAGTTGTTGCATGTCCATGTTCGTTAGGTCTTGCAATTCCTACAGCAGTTACGGTTGGTGTAGGACAAGCGGCAAAGTATGGTATTCTTGTTAAAGATGGTGAAACTTTGGAAGTTTCGGATAAAGTAAATACTGTACTTCTTGATAAAACAGGTACAATTACAATAGGACATCCTGTAATGTCAAATATTATTAATTACTCAAAGTATAGTGATGATGAAATATTAAAGATATCAAGATCTATTGAACAGTATTCACAGCATCCTATTTCATTAGCATTATTTAATAATGAAGATAAAAATGAATTTGAATTGTATAATGTTACAGACTTTGAAAATATTAATGGTAAAGGTATTACTGGAAAAATAAATGATAAGACATACTTTGTTGGAAACAAGAAGATTATTCAGGATAATGATATTGTAATTGACAATAAAGTATTAACTGATTTGAAAAATGAAGAATCAAATATAAGAACTAGTATAATTTTAGCTGATGAAGATAATATCTTGGCAATCATTTCTGTTGAAGATAAGATTAAAGATAATAGTGTTAAAGCCATTGATGAACTTCATAAAATGAATATTAAAACAAGTATGGTTAGTGGTGACAATAAGATTAGCTCTGAAATTATTGCTGATAAAGTTGGAATTACCGATGTCGTATCCGAGGTTTTACCACAGGGCAAATTAGATTATGTTAAAAAATTACAAAATGAGGGAAATATAGTTTCCTTTATTGGTGATGGTATAAATGATGCACCTTCATTATCAAAATCAGATGTAGGTATTGCTATTGGTACAGGTACTGACGTAGCAATAGAAACAGCCGATATGATATTAATCAATGGTGATATAATTAATGCTGTAGCAGGTCTGCAAATTTCTAAAAAAGTGATGTCTAGAGTAAGGCTTAATTTATTCTGGGCTTTTGCATATAATGTAATTTTAATACCTATAGCTGCTGGTGCTCTTATTCCATGGGGTATTTTCTTTAGACCAGAATACAGTGCATTTGCTATGGCATTAAGTAGTGTTACAGTTATTTCACTTTCATTACTGCTTAAAAGTTATGTTCCAGAAGTTTTAAAAGATGAATAATATTATTCATCCAACTTTTTTTAATTTTCTTTATGAAAATCTTTTTTTTTGAATTATACATTCTTTTTCATTATTTCTCTTAGTACTGATGTTGCATAACATCCTCTTGGTATGAAAAATTCGACACTTATACCATCATCTAGTTTTTCAACATGGGTGTCTTCAATTTTAAATCGTATTGCTCTTCTTATTCCATGACTTCCTAATTTTGGTGTTTTAGAACATGCAAATGATTCCTGAGTTATTTTTTCTTCTTGGATTATTTTTTGTTCTATTTCACCTTGTTTACCCTCAGCCAATGGTACTTTTGAACCTATTAGGGGTGCTGTTGGATCCAATATGAAATTATCTATATCATCTTGTATTGTATCTTCATTTATTTCATGTATCCAATGTTCCTCTTTGTCTATGATTATGTCACCCTGGAAATATTTGTTTATACCAATTTTTGACCTTTCATTAATTATTTTGTTAAATAAATATGATTCATATGCATTAACAAACATTCTTTTTAGTGGTTTAGGTAAGGATTCTATTGCTTTGATATAATTTTTTTCTTCTATTTTACCTTTTTTCTCACAGCGTATTAATTCTTGCATCATAATTTTTTCATATCGCATGCTTTTAGGCATAAGATCATATGATTCTTGTAATTTTCCTTGATCATATAATTGTCTTGCTTCATAGATTTGAGAATATTCACCTTCAGAAGGATTACCTATATATGTATCAACAGCTTTTTTAATATTTCCTTCCACCAAACATTTTCCAACAAGATGAGTATTTGATCTAATCTCTCCAAAACGTTGATAACCATAATAATTAGGAACACCAGTAATTTTCAATGATTCAAGTACCTCTTTTGCTATTTCAACATCTTCATCAGGATTATTAGTATTTCTAATTGCAATTTTAAATTTATTACCTTTTAATTGTCCAATTCTTAGCTTTTTCTGATTTTGCTTAACTTCCAATACCTTAACATTATATAAAAATTCTTCAATATTTGGAAGTTCCTCTTTGGTCATATTACTTACACATAACCATTGATTGGTAACTGCAGACTTATCTTTCATCCCTGCAAATCCCATTCTTTTACGACTGATATGCAAATTCTTTGCAATATCCAAAACAACATCCAATGTAGTTTTTCCATTCTTCTCAATTTGAATCCATGTATTTTGTCCTTCACCACTAGGCAAAGTTAATGGAACTTCTTCTACATAAAAATCTTCATTGGATTGTCGAATAACCCCATTTGTACCGGGTAAATCTGTAATAAAATTTTCTGCATTTAACATAAAATAAAACCTCTATTTAAAAAAAGTTAATTAAAAAAAAATAAAAAATTAGTAGTCTAAAGGAACTAGATTAGAATCTGAACTGCCACCAGATGAGCTTCCACCACTATATGAGCTTCCACCACTATATGAGCTTCCACCACTATATGAGGAGTGTGAGTGACTACTGGAACTTGATGATGACGAGCTACTTCCACCCCTTGACGAACTACTACTTGAATATGACTGTGAACTACTTGAACTGGATGATTGGGATGAACTACTGGTAGTAGCAGGTGAACTACTGGATGAACTTGAATCTTGTGAGGAAATAGACTGTGTATCACTATTATTTAAAAGTCCATTTGATTGATTTGTAGTATTTTCAATTAACGAAATTATGCCATCATCTGTCATATTACTAACATTAAACAATGAAGGTTGATATGCGTAAACAACTAAACTTGCAAGTATAATAATAACGGGTATCATTATTAAATAAAATAATTTATTTTCTTTCATCATTATCACTTCAATATCTATAATTATATTGATACTAAGTAAGTTATATTTTTATCGAAATATTAAAAATTAACAAAAATAATTTAATAACTAAAAATCAAATATAATAACAGAATATTTATAATATAATTTGGAGGGATAAAAATAGTAGAAAAAGCATCAAAAATTATTAGTGTATTATTTTTAATTAGCTTAATACCCTTAATCTATGCTTTGATAGTCCCTATAACAAACATGTATCTATTTATAGGGTTGTTTACTATTGAATTTATCATAATTGGTTTTATCTCTACAGTAATTTTATATCCTTTAAAATCATTTATGCAATTAACAAAGAAGCCTATTCAAATAATTGTTTTAGGAGTGGCGTTCTCCCTGTTAAGCATATTGATAACGAAAAAAGTAATAGAACCATCATTGAATAATTTTATTATTGTAATATCTATTATTAGTATTCTTTTAATAATATTATCCAAGATTAGACAGAAAAGAGCAAAAGAAGATAAAGATATTAAAATTACAAAGTTCATTGAAAGATATCCTATTAGTGAAGCAACTTATGCTATACTAATATATTGTTTCATAAGTTATGTTGGAATGAATGTACCACCATTTAGTATAATACCATTGTGGTTTGGATTATGCATTCCATTTATAGCATTTTTACCAGGATATCTAATAGTGAATACATTACTTCCAAAACAGCACGACTTGGAATTTATTGAAAGACTTGGAATTTCATTATTTATTAGTCTAATACTTATGTCAATATTCGGATTAGTGTATAACTCATTCCATCATGTAATTAACATGAGACATATTGCATTATATCTGGATATTTTAACAGTTATCTTAGTGATAATCTATGTATTAAGAATAAAAAATATGGATTATAAGAAAAGATTTATCAATGAAAAGCTTGATAGAACACTTGTAATCATTGCAATACTAAGTATAATTTTTGTCTTGTTATCTGGAATATATGTAAATGCTGATGCAATTACCCAACCGACACAACAGGGAAATACAACATTCGACATCAGCGGTATCAGTAATACTGCAGATGAAGAAGGATATTATCATTTTACTAGTGGAGAAGAATTATCGTTAAATATAAGCATTCAAAACCAAGAAAATCAAGATATGAATTATACAATATCTGTTCAATCACGAAATGACTCTGATACTAATGAAGTATCAAACATTACCCAAGAAGTCAAAAATGGAGAAAGTGTCGAAATCCCAACAAATCTTACAATGACTCCTGGAAAGAAAGATATCGTATTCACATTATATAAAAATCAGACACAAGCATATAAAATTAGACATTTGTATGTGAATGTTGAATAAAGAAAATGCAGAGGAAAAAATTATTTTCCTACTGCATAATATTTAAAACCAATTTTTTTCATATAACTATTTTTATATTGATTTCTACCATCAAATATTACACAATCATTAAGTAATGACTTGATTCTATTAAAATCAGGACTTCTAAATTCCTTCCATTCAGTAACCAATACTATAGCATCTGAATTTTCAAGTAATGAGTATTTATCTTCAAAGTAGTTTATTTGCATACCTTTAAAGTAATACTCTTTGGCTATTTCCATTGCTTTTGGATCATATACATTTACATTAGCACCTCGCCTAAGCAATTGATTTATCAAAATGATTGATGGTGCTTCTCTCATATCATCAGTTTCTGGTTTAAATGCTAATCCCCATATTGCAAAGGTCAACCCAGATAAGTCTTCACCATATACATCTACAATTTTATTTATCAAGTAGTATTTCTGATTATTGTTTACTTGTTCCACACTTTGCAATAACTTTGGTGTATATCCATTGTCTGTAGCTGTTTTAATAAGAGCAGTTACATCTTTTGGGAAACAACTGCCACCATAGCCACATCCAGGATATAAGAAGCTACTTCCTATTCTTGAATCACTACCCATTCCTTTACGAACTTCATCTATATTTGCCCCTACCTTATCACAGATATTTGCCATTTCATTCATAAAGGAAATTCTGTTTGCAAGCATGGAATTTGCAGCATATTTTGTCATTTCCGCACTTCTAGTATCCATTATTATCATTCTTTCATGATTTTTAGTAAATGGTTCATACAATATTTCCATTAATTCTGCAGCTTCATCATCATCAGTTCCTACAATAATCCTATCAGGCCTCATAAAATCATTAACTGCATTCCCTTCCTTTAAAAATTCCGGATTAGAAACTAGAGTAATATTATAGTTTAGACCTCTCTGTTCTAATTTAGCCTGTATGATTTTTTTAACTTCATCAGCCGTTCCTACTGGAACTGTTGATTTGTCGACTACTACAATATCATGATTGATAATGCATCCTATTTCATCAGCTACATTATAAACATATTGTAAATCCGCACTTCCATCTTCACCCATAGGTGTTCCTACTGCAATAAAACATACATCAGAATTAGATAATCCTTCTGATAGATTTGTAGTAAAATGTAGGTTTCCTCGTGCATAATTCTTTTTTATTAATTCTTCCAGACCCGGTTCATATATGGGAACTATTCCCTGTTTTAATGATTCTATCTTCTCTTCGATGACATCAACACAGTAAACTTCATTTCCCATCTCTGAAAAGCAAGTTCCTGTAACCAGTCCCACATATCCTGTTCCAATAATTGTTATTTTCATATATGTACTCCATTAATCTTTTCAAAAAAAATCCATTACTAATTAATATATTATTTATTAAATCAAATTTAAAATTTTCTAAAAAAAAATAAGGAGATTATTCAACTTTGCATACAATAAATTTATTATTCTCAAATACCTTGGTTGTACCTGATACCTGTATGCTATTGAAGTTGTTTTCAGTTATTTTATTTGTAAAGTAGTATACCGGATAATAATCTGCTTCTACATATACCACATCCAATGGAGTATACTCAGTTTTGTTATTAAGTACCAGACTCTTGTCATATACAATATATCCAATGTTTTCATCTTCCAAATAGCTGTATGAGGCCTTGCGTGATGAAGGGCTTGCATAAATGTCAAAGCTATAATGAAGGGGTATTGCCTTGTTACTTGATATGATCATTCCAAAGAATAGGTTGTTTGTTAGTACTGATTTATTTGTTGCATTTTGTGATTTGAAATAATCAATCACTTCTTGCTCTTCACCTAATGGTGGAGCTATATGAAATGTTGATTGTTCAGTAGTGACACTGGAATACTTTACACTTTCATCGGTTAATGATAAACATGCACTTATAACTGTTAATATTATAAAGGCTGTAATCAATATGCTTGTAGTATTTTTGTATCTTGTTGAAAGTTCATCAAGTAGTTGAGTAAATCCATAACCTCCCAAAATACTTGCAGGAACTACAAAGTATATTAGAAGACGATACGTATAAACTGGAATTCCAATCCAATGAAGATTTGTAATGATAAATGCAACTAAAGCCCATATGCAAATAAACATATGCTTTTTGTTCTTAATGCTATAATATAATCCTATTATTCCAAATATTAAAGGCAATATACCCACACATTTAATATATCTTTCAAGACCCATTGCCTTTTGTCCCATAAATAGACTCAATGGATTAGATATTATGGACATTACACCACCAAATAAAGACGAAGCTTTATCTGGACTAATCATAGACAAGAATATAAATCCCAATGCCAACAGAGCAATTAATGGTATAATCCATAAGAGATATGATTTAATTACTTGTGTTTTTCTAGAAACTAATAAATATATTGCTGATAGAACTGTTACAATTAAAGTAACATATACAAATGTAGAAAAATGAACAGACAATATCAACAATGTCATTATTACCGAATAGATAATATAACTATATTTTTCTTTGTCAATGGCAATATAATAAAAGTATATTGCTAATGTAAAGAAAATTACGGCAATTGTTTCAGGAATAGGTAAAATTAATCTTGTAAACATGAAACTAGATAAGAGTAACATTCCAGAAGCAGCTGCAGACAATCTGTCATAAAATTTATTAGAAACATATATTACAATTACAGTACTTATGCATGCAAGTATAGGCTGAAGAATTTCTGCAGCCAGTAAAAGATTTGAACCTACACATTTAGATAATCCTATTAGTATAAAATGGAATAATGGAGCATATCCTATTGTTTTTCCTGTAGGTGCATTTAATAATGGATCAACTGTTGTTATTCCATTCATCATATATGCTAAAGCATAATTTATATGAGTGTAAACATCCCAACTTAATGGTCCATTTGTCGTTAGAGTCAAATATAATGCCAACAATATAGACACAATTATTGGAATAAATATCAGGTTTTTATTTTTATTATCTGTCATAATATCAACTATTTCTTATTAAAATTGTATTAATAGGCATTTTGATCAGTTATTAATGTAGGAATTGTCTTGATAAATATTTTAATATCCAACCATACAGACCAGTTTTCCACATAAAAAATGTCATATTCAATACGTTTAACAATTGAAGTATTTCCTCTATATCCATTGATTTGTGCCCAACCAGTCATTCCTGGTTTTACATGATGTTTTATCATGTATTTAGGAACACTTTCCCTAAATTTATTTACAAAATATGGTCTTTCAGGTCGAGGCCCTATTAAACTCATATCACCTTTTAATATGTTATAGAATTGGGGTAATTCATCAATACTTGTTTTTCTAATAAACTTCCCTATTTTAGTTACTCTCGGATCATCTTTTTGAGTCCATTTCTCTTCATCAATGTATTCATTTTCAGAACTCATACTTCTGAACTTATATATTTGGAATACTTTACCATTTTCACCTACACGTTTTTGTTTATAAATTATAGGTCCAGGAGATGTGAATTTGACAAGCGCTGCAACAATCAATAATAATGGAGAGATTATAACCGAAACGATACAGACAAATACCACATCAAATACCCGTTTAATTATCTTATTGTATGTTATATCCAGAGGAATATTCCTTACACTGATTAATGGTATATCATCAATCAATTCTATTGTCGGATTTGATGTTACATAATTATAATAATCAAGAACGATATCTGCTCTTATACCCATTTTTTCACAAGTATGAATTATAGATCCTAGTAAACTGTAATGTCGTGGAGAAATACTTACAATTACCCTATCAACTACATGATTAGTTAATACTTTTTCAATATCCTCTGTTTTCCCAAGGATATCTACACCTTTAACATTACCTTCTACATTATCATCAAGAAATCCTATAATCTTATAACCTAAATAAGTATTTTCTTTAATAGTATCTACCAGTTTAAGTCCTACTTCTCCTGCACCAATGATTAATATATATTTTATGTTAAAACCTTGAGTACGGAAAGATCGTAAGAATCCTCTTAATATTGCCCTTTCAGTGATAGCAAATATTAAATCAACAAATAACAAAATTACTATCACATCTTCTGAAATAACTATTATTTTTAAAAATGACAAAGCTGTTAAAAAGAAAAATTCTACAAGAATTACACGGAATATTTTTGATGATTCTGTGAATATACTTCTATTAGTCCTTTGAGGTGTATATAATCCAAAAAAGTAGTATAAAAAGATATAGCTTGGAATTAAGAATATGAAAAAAATCAACCATGATTCAAAATTATAATTTATATTTATATTTACATGAGATGTGAAAAACTTAGAACATATAAAAAATGTTGATAGAATTACAATTATAATATCTATAAAAACATTCATCACATTAAAAAGTCTTTGATTTTCACGAATCATGATACCACATCTAATATTATAAGATATATTTTTAATAATTTATAAAAATTATCCTAAATTTTAAGAATAATCTTACCCTCTTATAACAAGTTTAGTAGCAAAAATTTTAAAAAGAAATAAGATAAATTAACTTAATTTTAATCTGATGAGTTTAAGATAATATAAAGTCCAAATACCCATATATGTAAAGATATTTATTAGAACATTATCAGATTGCTTATAATGTTTATTGTAAAATATTTCCATAGAATTATGAAATTCATATAATAAACGCTTATTTTTTCCACTAGCCCCTTTATAATGAATGATTTCAGATTTACCATAATAATAAACTTCATATCCTAACTGTTTAGTATTGTAACATAATTCTATGTCTTCACCATACATAAAATAGGATTCATCCAAAAGGCCACATTCATCCAATACCTTACGAGGCATCAGCATAAAAGCACCTACCACACAATCAACAGGATACACCTTAGAATCATCAAGATAAGACATGTTATACCTGTTAAAACGTGGACTGTTAGGAAATATCTTTGATAATCCAGTCATTCGATAAAATGAAACGGTAAATGTTGGAAATGAACGGCGACATGCCTTATCCAATTGACCATCAGGTAACATTACCTTACAACCTAAACATCCTATTTCTTTATGTGATTCAAGATAATCCAAACATTCTTCTATAGTATTTTCTTTTACAACAACATCACTATTTAACAAAAGGACATAATCACCCTTTGATTGTCTTATACCAATATTATTTGCTATTGCAAAACCATCATTATTGGAGTTTTGTATTAATTGGATTTTTTTATCATCTTTAAAATCGTTATTTAATAATTCAAAGCTATCATCCGGTGAATCATTATCAACTATTATTATTTCATAATCTATTGTTTTAACTGTATCTTCAACAGATATAACTGTTTGTTTTGTTAATTCATATGTTCCATAATTAACTATAATAATTGATAAGTCCATAATATTCACATCCTAAAATGGATATTTAAATGTGTTGATAATCATTTGTAATTCTATTTTTAGTAAGTTTCTAGTATTTTTATTTTCAGTAACTGATATATCTTTTCTCGTTTTGATGCCTTCAGAAATTCCACTCTTATACTGATGTCCATATCCCTTCTTGATGAAGAATATGTATTTGATTATCATTCCCAAACTATAGAATGGAAAATTTAATATTTTCATCCATAATGGCATATTTTTGTATATCAGGTAGATATTGTTTCTTGCAGAGATTTTTACTTTAAATTCATTATATCTTGATCCTGTAGTGGCACTACCATAATGATATACAATTGCATTTGATGAGTAATATGATTTATACCCTTGTATTCTTGCCCTGAAGTTTAAATCCATGTCTTCAACATAACTTTCAAAATCTTCATCAAATAATCCGATTATATCAAAATATTGTCTATTATATAGTGCTGCACCTGCACAAGCTCCGAATACTTCCCTATCCTCATTATATTCTGAGATGTCATGATTATATCCGATTTTTTTACTCCAAGAAAGTAATGTATATTCATCTCCAGCATCATCTATTAAATTTTTATCATGATATTGAATCATTTTGGATGTAACTGAAAATATTTTTTCATCCCTTTTAATAGTTTTCAACAGCGCGGATATAGTATTTGGACATACTGTTGTATCATTGTTTAATAAAAAGACATATTTTGTATCCGATACTCTAATTGCCTGATTAACTGCCTTTGCAAATCCTTTGTTAACTTCATTTTCTATTAGGTTTACTTCAGGATATTTCTGTTTGATTAATTCCACACTATTGTCTTTAGAGTTATTATCCACTATAACTGTTTTAAAAGGAGTATCTGATTTTTTTAATGAAATTAGTAAATTATCCAATAATTTGACATTGTTATAATTTGGAATTATTACTGTTACTTCTATTTGTGAATCCATATAAATGCCTCATAATCTGTCATTAGTAATTGTTCATTTTAACAACAAACTGCTAATTTCATTTTTTTTTCTTTTGTAATGGAATTGCTTATATGTATAAAATTTATTTTTTAAAGTATTTATATTAAAAATAGATTCCCATAAATAATAATCATTGAAAACAAGATAAACTATTTATATTTGATAAAAACTTAATAAAATAAGAAATAAGTATTAATTAAAAAAAAACAACATAAAAAAATAAGTTAAAATATTAAAAATAAGAATATGAAGGAGATTATTCATCTTTGAATAATTTTAGTTTATTTTGTACAAAATCAACATATTGGTTACAGACATCATTTACCTCTCCCTGAGCCATTAGATGACCTTCATGTAACCATATTGCCTTATCACACATATTTCGTACCATTGCCACGGAGTGAGATACAAATAGTAATGTTGCATCACCTTCAGTCATGCTGTTCATTCTTTTCTTAGATTTTTCCTGGAATGAAACATCCCCTACTGATAATATCTCATCCAATATTAATATTTCTGGGTTAACTGCTGTTGCAATAGAGAATGCTAGACGAGAACGCATACCTGAAGAATAGTTTTTTAATGGAACATCAATAAAGTCACCAACTTCTGAAAATTCTACTATTTCATCATATTTACTTTCCATGAATTCTCGTGTATGGCCCAATATAGCACCATAAAAGAAAATATTTTCATGACCTGTGTAATTTGGATCAAATCCTGCACCTAATGCTAACAATGGCGCAATATTCCCATGTATATCCACTGTACCTATTGTTGGTTTCATTACTCCTGATATTATTTTGAGCAATGTACTTTTTCCAGCCCCATTTAATCCGACTACTCCAACTTTATCTCCTTTTTTAATTTCAAATGAAATATCTTCCAAAGCCCAGAATGATTGAAATCTTAATTCACGTTTCAATGCTTTAATAACATACTCCTTGAGATTGTCTGTTTTTTCCTGACTTAGGTTGAATTCCATAGAAACATCTTTAACACTGATTACTACATCATCAGACATAATTTAATCTCCTATACATATAATATGAATTTATCTTGAAGTTTATAAAACATGAATAATCCAATTGCTAAGAACAATACTGCAAAGAATGCTGAATACAATATGGAATAATAACTATATAATTGACCATATAAGAAACAATCCCTCAATGCTTTTATTACTTGATAAACTGGATTATATACTTGAATAAATCTGAAAGATGCTGGTAATATATCCTCAGGATAAAATATTGGCATAGCATACATTAATAATGTACAAAATACACCATATAAATGTTCAATATCTCTAAAGAATACATTTAATGTAGCCATTATCAAACCTACACCAATTGTCATGACTATAAGTATCAAGATTGGCAAACTTGCAAATAATATAAATACTGTGAATTTAACTTGCAGAACAAACATTATTGCAAATAGTATCACTAATGAAATTACATATGTAACAAAGTTCGATAAAACTCCCGATAGTACATACAAATACTTTGGAACATATACAACTTTCCAAATACCCGATGAACTAATAATTGAACGCATTGCCTGAGTAGAACCAGACCTGAATAATGTATATGCCAACATAGCACTTAAATAGTAAATCGGATAATTATCTATTCGATGGAATAAAGTTGAAAATACAATTGTTAATACAATCATATTTAATAGTGGATCTAGAAGACTCCATAGTACTCCTAATACAGATCGCCGATATTTGATTTTAATATCACGTCTTACTAATTCACTTAGTAAAGAACGATATTTACTAAAATTATCCATAATTCTGTTAAATCCTAAACTTACCATGTTTAATCCTCATTTTATGAATTGAATTTGATATAAAGATATAAGTACAATAGAATATTTGAAACCACAATCTTTATCGAAAAATTCATTCATAAATTAACTATATTATATTGTATATAATTTGAAACTATTATATGTTTGTAAAAAAAATAGGTATTGGAGATTATTTTAATACTTCTATAAATTGTTCTACCCTATCACTATAGGTATGACCTTCAATAATTTCAATATCATAACTTTTTTTATTTTCTAAATTTTCATCAACTAATCCTTTAAGCTCATTTTTATTATGATAAGTTATTACCCTATCATTGAACAATTCTTCCAATCCATCTATATCATCAGAGATTATACATGTTCCACATGCTATAGCATCAAATATACGATTAGATACAAATCCTTTTTCACGCATATCATCCCAGTGATCATTTAATAATATATCACATGATGAATATGCCTTTCTTAATTCTTTGTTGTCAATATGTTCTGCAATGATATATTTTTTATTTATATGTCTCTTCCAGTCGGATCCATATACTGCAAGTTCGTGTTCTGTTGGAAGAAGATCCTTGAGAATCTTACGATGTACCTTACGTGAATTACCAACAAACAACAACTCATGATGATATTCAGGACTATAATCAGGATAAAACCTATCAGTATCAGTACACTGCCACATACATTCAACAGGAACATTAACCCTAGATGATATCGTATCGGCCCATTTGTGTGAAGCAATAAACACATGATCATACAATTCATATTCTTTTAGTTTTACATTGTTTGGATGTGATATGTTCCACATGATATTATAATGTTGTAATTTTGGAGTGTACTGTGATAGTCCTCTTAGCACTATTACTGCATCACATATTGAATCAGAACTGTCATCCCATTCAGGTAGTATCTGTAGTTTTATAAAGTATCCTTTTTTGGTAAATTCTTTCAGCAATCCTTCTGCAAGATAGAAGTCACCCCACTTATGAACCTCGGTCCAACGTGGAGCTGGTATTTTAATTGCGATTTTATACTTGTCTATGAATTTTCGCAGTATCTGTTTAAATGTGTTTGCTCGAATTTCATATGTATGATTTTCTAAAACTGTTCTCTTTAATGATTCAATTTTTCGTTTTCTTTCATCAGGATTTTCCATATAATATATTAGTTGTTCTTTTAGTTCTTCCTGTGAATGATATTCTGGTATTTGTCCATCAAATATTTCATCATTTCCTAAAGAACCATTAGTTAAGACCAATCTGCCTATGGCTAAAGCATCAAATACTCTACTATTTACTGATGCCCATTGTTTTGTTACATGATTTGCATCATCTATCACTATTTTTGTTGAAGAATAGAGTTCAGGTACTTGATTATAGTTTATAAATCCTTTATGATAAGGTGCTAGTTTTTCTATTTTTTCCCAGTTTGCTCCATATAAATTGAATTTATAATCCAACTCATTTGGATTTAAATAATCAATTATTTCTCGTTTTGCATCCCAGTAGCTACCGGTGAAACAATAGTCACATTGATACTCTTCATTAGGTAGTATATTCTCATTGAACATATCAGTATCTGTTGCTATAGGGAAAAGAATACTCTCCTTACCAGTAGCATCACTAACAAAATCAC
>SUTR01000053.1:13701-16244 GCA_015062825.1 Methanosphaera stadtmanae | reverse complement strand
TTTTTCTGCTTTTTTGGTTTTTTGTGCTTTTTTAACTTTTTCTACTTTTTTCACTTTTTCTTTAACTGTTTCGTTGATTTTTTCGTTGATTTTTTCTTCAACTTCTTTTTTAGCTTCTTTAATGTCTTCTTTTACTTTTTTAACTTCATTTTTAGCATCTTTTATGTCATTTTTAGTATTTTTGACTTTTTCTTTGACTTTTTCTTTTACATCATCTTTTACTTGTTTAACTACTTTTTTCACTTCTTTTGCTTTTTCTTCTTTTGCTTGTGCTTCTTTTTTAGCTTTGTCTTCAGCTTCTTTTTTAGCTTTTAATTCAGCAATCATTGCTTCTTGTTTTCTTTTTTCTTCATTTTTTCTGATGATGATTTTTGAAGGTCCCGGTGCAGTTCTTTTTGAAATCTTGATGTCATGTTTTATTTTTATATAGTTACTTTTTAGTTTATATTCACAATCTTCGTTTGTCACTTCTTTTTTAATTTCAACATCAGTTCTGGACTTTGGTGCTATGGTATTTTTTAATAAAAGTTGTCCTGATCTTGGATTTGTTCCTTTTATATTATGAGGTTTTTGAACTTCTAAATTATTATCAATAAATTTGCTTTTCATTTTATCCCACTTCCTTTTAAAATAATCTTATTTTTCCCCTACATTGGACAGTATTATGTTAATGTATTATAATTGATTAATATTCTTCTTTTTAATTCATCAACAATCCAAATGAATTTAAAAAATATCAACTAATTAATATTATCAACATTTTTTTTATTATGAGAATATATTTATCATAATTAATAATTAAAATTTCCTTTTTATAAATTAATTAAATAGTATGTTGATTAATTTTTTGGAGGATTTTTTTATACTTTTTTTTTATTGGGGGGGGATGTTGTTTAAAAGTTATGTTATTGAAAATTAGAATTGTTTAATGTGGAGGATATTTTTTTAAAAAAAATAATATTTAGTATAACTTAGTAACCCACATTTACCGTGAATCTTAATGCTATACATATTAATGCTATGATAATTGTTGCTATAACAACTTGGTTTGGTGTAATTTTTAATCCTGATGTTTCATCGTCAAAAAATCTTACGATTCCAGCTCCACTTGCCGGTAATGTTTTTTTGTCTTTGCGTGCCATTGTTTACCTCCCTAGTTTTTTTTTAATATTCAAACCCATTAATATAGAATACTTTATAATATTATATTATCTATTTAATATAATATTAATATTTTTGTATTTTATTGTTTTGTATTATCTTTAACCATTTTTATTGCACAGAAATCTCCACACATACTACACATTTCTTTCTCTGAAGCTTCCGCATTTTCATATATTTGACGTGCAGTTTCACCATCTATAGCTAATTCAAATTGTTTATCCCAGTCAAATTTTTCTCTAGCTATTGCCATGTCATATTCTCTTTTAAGTGTATCTGGTATTTCTTTGGCTATATCTGATACTTCAGCTGCAATTTTTGATGCTATTACTCCTTGTTTGACTTGTTCTACTGTAGGTATTGCCAAGTGTTCTGCAGGTGTAACATAACATAAAAAATCAGCCCCACTTGCTCCGGCTATACTTCCACCAATTGCAGATGTAATATGATCATATCCTGGCGCTACATCGGTTACTAAGGGTCCTAGAACATAAAATGGTGCATAGTCGCATATTGTTTTTTGTATTTGCATATTTGCTTTTACTTGTTTTATAGGTACATGTCCTGGTCCTTCTACCATTACTTGTACATTATTTTCTCTTGATTTTTTAACTAATTGTCCAAGTGTTGTCAATTCTCTTATTTGTGCAATGTCTGTTGCATCGTTTATACAGCCTGGTCTTAATCCATCACCTAATGATAATGTAACATCATGTTCATGACATATTTCTAGCAGGTAATCAAATTCACTGAATAAAGGATTTTCTTTATCATTATGCATTATCCATGCAGCTGTTAAAGCTCCTCCACGACTTACTATTCCCATTAATCTTTTTGAATCTTTAACTGCTTTAATATTATCTTTGTTTATTCCACAATGTACTGTTATGAAGTCTATTCCTTCTTTTGCTTGTTTTATTATGGTTTTAAATATTGTATCTTCATCCATATCCACAATATTTTTGTTTTCTTTAAGTGTTATTGCACCTGCTTCATATATTGGAACGGTTCCTATGGGGATGTTTGTTTTTGATATGATTTTTTCTCTTATTTCTTGTAATTTAGGACCAGTACTTAAATCCATAACTGCATCTGCACCATATTTTACTAATACATCTAGTTTTTCTAATTCAATCTCAATATCTTCTTTTTCTGTAGATGAACCTATATTGGCATTTATTTTTGTATGTAAACCTTCACCTATTCCTGTAGGTAATGTGTTTCTATTTTTATTTTTTGGAATAACTATTTTTCCTTGAGCGATTTTTCTTCTCAGTTTTTCAATATCAATATTTTCTTTTTCAGAAACAAATTCCATTTCGGGAGTAATATTTCCTTTTTTTGCTTCTTCTATCTGTGTCAATTTAATGTCCCCTTAATTT
>SUTR01000053.1:0-13601 GCA_015062825.1 Methanosphaera stadtmanae | reverse complement strand
AAACAAATTCCATTTCGGGAGTAATATTTCCTTTTTTTGCTTCTTCTATCTGTGTCAATTTAATGTCCCCTTAATTTATTCTTTTTATATATGTTTTATTCTATTTTTCTTGTTTAATGTTTTTTTGTTTAATTATGTATGAAAGTTTTGTTGGTCATATTTATCATGAGGAGAATTAAGATAATTTTTTAGTAAAAAGTTGTGTTTTTCTCTTTTTGATAACAATTAGGTAATAATCTAATTATTATACATATTGATATGAGTAATAGGTAAATGTTGGATGAAGGAAGGATACTAATAAAATAAATACTTCTTTGTATGCCATTTTTGTCTGGGCAATACTCCTATTTCACTTAATGTACTGATTTCTGCTATGTGGTAATATTCAATTATACCCATAAGTATAAATATGATGTTTTATATACTTTTATTAGTAGCCACGCCGGGGTGGCTCAGCTGGTTAGAGCGCACGGCTCATAGGGTATTAAGCAGAGCTCTGACTTTTTCCTGGGATACCGTGAGGTCGCGGGTTCGAATCCCGCCCCCGGCACTTATACATTTTAGTTGTATAAGTTCTTGTGTACTGCAAAGTACATTTATTTCTAAACTTTTTTTCTTAATTTTATTTTAAATTTTAATTTCAACGGTTTCTTTTTTTATTTACTATAATATAACAATTGTTATATATTTGTCTTTATAAATAATTAATTAACAAACAATTGATAAAAATGATAATATGACAAGTTTATACGAGCAGATGATATCTAGACAGAAAGATATATTTACAAGCCAACAACAGGAAAAAATCAGAAATACAAACATAACCGTATTAGGTTGTGGTGGATTAGGTGGGACAGTTATTGAACAGTTGGTACGTGCAGGTTTTGAAAATCTAACAATAATAGATCAGGACGTATTTGATTATACTAATATGAATAGGCAAATTCGTTCTAATCTTGATACAATAAATAAATCCAAAGTAGAAACAACTAAATATGAATCTTTAAAAATTAATCCTGATTTAAATATTAGAACTATAGACACAACTATAACTGAAGATAATGTATCAGATATATTGAAAGGTTCGGATATTCTAATTGATGCAGTAGATAATGTTTATACAAGAGTAATAATCTCCCGTGAATGTACAAGACAAAAAATTACATTTATACATTCTGCTGTTGAAAAGACTCAAGGTCAATTAACTGTATTTACAGCAGATACACCAAGTTATGAAGAGTTATTCAGATTGAAATCTAAAGACAAAGAGTTAACAGATGATGTTGTTGGATATCTTAAAAATTTAAGCAGTGAAAAACCTCAAGTTTTAGGTACAACACCTTCAATATTTGCAGCATTGGAGGTAACTGAAGCGTTAAAATATGTTTCTGGTGATGAAAATCTATTGCTTGCTCCAAAGGTTTTAATGTGGGATATTTATGATTATACATCCTTTAGAGTAATAGAGTTCTAACCTTTTATTTAATCATAAAATACTATTTTTTAAATATTTTTTCTTTTATTTTTCGCAATATTTATTAATTATAATATAAATAAACCATATTATCGGAAGTCTATTTCTGATAATTATTTGATTATTTATAAAAAAATAATTATACTTGAATAATATATAAATAATTAATATAAATATTCTTTCAACAAGTATAATTAGGAGTTAATTAACACATGTCAAAACGAGACGACCAAATAGATCAAATTATCAAAAAAATAGATGAATATGGATCTAAATTTTTAAGATTCCAGTTTTGTGATATCCATGGAACTCCAAAAAACATGGCTATATCTCTTAATAGACCAGAAGATGCTGAGAACATTATAAATGATGGTTTATTATTTGATGGATCATCCGTAGCAGGATTTGTGGATATTAATGATAGTGATCTTTTATTAAAACCAGATATATCTACATTTTCAACATTACCATGGAGACCTGAAGAAAAAGGATCCTGTAGGTTATTGTGTGATGTATTCCACACTGATGGAACACCATTTGAAGGGGATCCTAGGGGTGTTCTTAAAAAATCATTGAAAAAAGCTGAAGAAAGAGGGTACCAATATATGATGGGACCTGAACCAGAATTTTTCATAGTTGATCAAGATGAACATGGAAATTTAATACCAGCTGATGATGCATTTTATTTCGATGTGGAACCATTAGATAAAGGAACAAATATAAGAAGGGAAATTATCTTAGGATTAGAAAATTTAGACTTTAATATAGAAGTAAGTCATCATGAAGCTGCACCAGGTCAACATGAAATTGACTTTAGATTTGCAGATGCATTAAAAACAGCAGATGCTGTTGTAACATTCAAACAAGCTATTAAAGCATTTGTAAATAACTTAGGATATAAGGTAACATTCATGCCAAAACCATTCTTTGGAGTAAATGGTAGTGGAATGCATTGTAACCAAAGTTTATTTAAAGATGGTAAAAACATATTCTATGATCCTGATACAGAAACTCAATTATCACAAGAAGCATTATATTACATAGGAGGATTACTTAAACACGCTAAGGCATTATCCGCAATATTGTCTCCAACAATCAATTCATACAAACGTCTAGTTCCAGGATATGAAGCACCATGTTATATTGCATATGGTCTAAAAAATAGATCAACTTTACTAAGAATTCCGGCTCCAAGAGGTGTAGGAACAAGAATTGAATGTCGATCACCTGATCCATCATGTAATCCATACTTGGCATTTGCAGTATTGCTTGAGGCAGGATTAGATGGAATAGACAATAAAATAGATCCTGGAGAACCAGCAGAATTTAACGCTTTTGAATACACTCCTGAAGAATTGGCTGAAAAAGGTGTCGATACATTGCCAACAAGTTTATGGGAAGCATACCATTCACTTGAAAAAGATGAACTTGTTCAACAAGCTTTGGGTGAACATGTATACAATCAATTCTATTCAATCAAACGTGCTGAATGGGATGATTACAGAATACAAGTATTCGATTATGAACGAGATAAATTCTTAGATATTTAATATTTTTTTCTTCACCTAACATTTTTTTTTACTAATTATTTGACTGTCAATGATTACAAAAGAAAGGAGGGTATATTATTACTTCTAAACAAGAAACAGACTTAAAGATGATGGAAATCTTAAGAATTCTTAATGCAGAAGATAAAACATTAGGGGCAAAATTCATTTCCACAGAATTAAAAAAGAGAGGATATTCTTTAGGTGAACGAGCAGTACGATATCATATGAGAATTCTGGATGAAAAAGGATTTACAGAAAAAGTAGGTCATAAAGGAAGAATAATCACATCTCGTGGAATCGAAGAATTAAAACAAGGATTAATATATGATCAAGTGGATTTTTCATATTCACGTTTTCTAGAAAAAATGTACAATGTATCATTGGATTTGAATACTGCTCATGGTTCAGTTATAGTTAATGTTTCTTCAATTAATGATTTTGAAGCAACAGATACAATCAAGGAAGTATTTGAAAATGGGTTGGCGGTAAGTAAAAATATTGCATTTGTTAATTATGACAATAAGGATTATATTCAAACAGTTTGTGGAACAACTATTGATGGTGTTTTTCAAAAAAATGGGATTATTTCTCGTCCTTCCTTTGGAGGTCTTGTTAAAATTGAGGATAATGTTCCATTAACTTTTGTAGAACAAATTGCATATGAAAATACATCAATAACTCCTATGGAAGCTTTTTCAGGTAAAGGTTATACCTCTATACTGGATGTTATATCCTCAGGTAATGGATTAATACCTGCAAATTTCCGTTTTATTCCAGAATCAAAAATGATGTCTGCAAAACAAATCTTTAAGTCTTTAAACAAGATTGGTATTGGTGGACTGATGAAAATAGGGGCTCCTGGTGAAGCAGTACTTGGTATAACAGTACCTGAAGGTAGTGTGGGTGTTGCTATAATTGGAGGTATCTCTCCATTATGTGCTGCACAAGAAGAAGGTTATGATTTGGATATTAAATTAGCGGATGATTTTGTAAACTATGAATCAATGACTTCAACTGCCTATAATACGCAACCAATATTTTCATCTGATGATTCGATAAAGGTTAAAAAAGTATCTTTTATATTAGATAAAATATTTAATTTAATCTCTGGTGTAACATTTGATTATAATACCCATGAAGGGGATATCATAGCAAATATTTCATATGTTAATAAAGAGGATTTGGATGATTCGTTAGAAATTATCAACCAATTGTATAAGAAACATCCATCATATTGTATGGGAAATAAATATGCTATTATTGAAGATGAAAACAATGATAAAGTAGGTCTTGCAACTATATGCAGTTTAACTTTAAACGGCATACTATCCAATAATGGAATTTATTCAGCACCAAAATATAGTGGTGTGTTAGATATCAATGACAATAAACGAAGATTTATTGATTTAATTTCATATAAAGGGTCATCTGTTGATCCTCATGAAATATTCATAAACAAAAACATGTGTTCTATAGGTAACTTGGATGACAATTATAGTAAAATTTTAGCTAGTGTACATTCAGTTCCTTATGTTGCTAGAGATGATACTATTAACATTTTTGATTCATTAAATGAAGCAGGTTTTAGATTATTGGATATTGGTAAAACAAACCAATACATTTATAATGCAAAAATTGACATGTATCAATTTGGTTATGTTACTGCCGGAGGATTGAATCCAATAGCAAAAGTTAAGGAATCGGGAATTCCAATTGAAGTAAAATCTATAGAAAAAATAGTGAACTTTGATATTTTCGAATCTCTTTAAATTACTTATAATTCTTTTTACTTTCTTTTTTTTCACATTATATCATATTAATTTCTTAAATGAGTATATTATGGTTTATTCGTCCTTTTTTTATTGAATATGATATTTAAGCATTCCTAAAAATCAATTCTTTTAAATAGTCTTAATAATATAGTAGAACTATACAAGTGATTTACATTATAAAAGGGAGTTTATGTAAATCATGAGTATAATTGGTGATTTAATATGGTAAGTATCATGATTAATTAAAAATAATATTTATGAAATCATGGTACATTTTTTTAATTAATATAGAGTGATTAATATGGCAGTAATAATTGATACAACAAAATGTAATGGAGTAGAAGCATGTCCGGAAGGAGGATTATGCATAGAAATTTGTGCATTGAATGCTATGGACAATGTGGACGGTCAACCAAAAGTAAATGAGGAAATTTGTCCTGAATGCGGTTTATGTGTAATGAACTGTCCAAATGAAGCAATCTCCAAAACATAACTTGTAGGAGTTTAAATGACAGTATCAGTAGATGCTGATAAATTTAATGGCATATATGTGCTCATAAATTATGATGCATATGACTTGCTCTGATACAATTGACTTAATATTTAAGGAGTATGTTGATTGTTGGTGTTGTGTCATTAACTGTCATAATTTTACGTTTTTAATAAGTATTTTTACTTATTAAATTATCTTTTTTTTTAAACTTTTTTCATAATTCCTAATCTATTCTTGATCATATTGAGTTTTAATTCTTTTTAGTTATCTTTCTTTAAGGCTATTGCTATAGTTTAAAATGATAATATTTACAATTGTTTGTCCTTATAATCCTAATTGCTTTTTTCTTTAGTTAATGCTGATAAATTGTCAGGTAATTTAACTTAAGTACAATATGTACTCATAAACTTTTTAATTTCATAATTTAATTTTAATTTTTCTGAGTATGACATTAATTTGATATGCAATTTATTAATAATAATATGGTTAAGTCACGAGTTATTCTATCTTAATTTGGAAAAAAAAGTATTAAAAGTAGTTATTTTATCAATTTTTTTTATTTTTATTCGTATTTTTCATATAATTTTCAAAAATTTTCTAATTAAATACAATAAAAAACATTACATTTAATAATAAATTTCTATATAATTAACACAGTAACATTAAATCACATTTTAATCTTACTAAAATTTATTAAACTCATAAAACATAAATAAAAAATAAATATAAAAAAATATATGGGGCAATAAAATGAATAAGAAAATTATAACTCTCCTATTAATTATAGGAATGTTAACAGCAGGATTTGGATTAGTGTCTGCAAATGAAACACTTTCTGATAATTCTGATTCAACAGTCAGTCAAGAAAATACAGAAAATGATGCAAGTCAAACACCTGAGGTAGATGCTCAAGTGGATGATGTATTTATTGGAACTGAAATTACCAATGAAAGTAATGAATCTGCAAATGTTAATGATACTAACGATACTGAAGAATTTATAGAAGAAGAATATGATTTAAATCAAATGAAAGAATTAATCAGTACAATGAATGATACTGAATTAAATGCTTTAGCTCATTACTTAAAGGTTAATAATGTAAATGGTGAATATGATGATATTATCGCAATTATTTCATCTGAAAATTATGATATTAATGAGTTAATGGATGCACTTGATGAACTTGATGATGAAGAATTTTTAACAGTTGTTGACATAGTTGAAATGATTTTGGATGATCCTTCATTATTAACATATGATACAGTTAAAAATACACAAACTACTAAAAATCCAGTAAACACAATATTAGAAAAAACAGGAACAAGCAATGCTATAGGTAATATAGTAAGTGTATTTTATCCTAAACAAAATTCTTACAATGATATAATTGTACATGGACCTGGAATAGAAGATATAATTTATGATTCATTAGATGCTTATTTCAAAGGAAAAATAACATTTGATGAATTATTAAAGGAATTAGAACATTATATGGATCCATCATTAGTTACAGAAAATGAGGATGGTTCATTAACAATAGATGGTAAAGTCATTACTAGTGCACAAGACTTCTTAGATGCATTTAATGAAGATAAAGATGCTACAAATACAACTGCAAATGAAACAGATGTCAACCAAACAAACAATGATACAGCTTCAGATGCTCAAGATGAACATGTAATTGATTCTGTTTCTGATGATACAACATCAGATGATTCTGTTTCTGATGATAAAAATACAAATAGTTCTAGCTAAAAAAATAGATTAAATATTTTACTTTTTAATATTTTTTTTAAATTTTTTTAATCAATCCTTTTTTTGCCGCAATTATTATTCCAACCTTATTAGATTCATCATCTATTTCAATAAATAACTCTATTTTAATGTTAAATGGTAGTTTTTATGCTTAAATTAATTAGACAGATTTGGTAGCTGATTTTTTTCTAGTTATGGAAAATTTATTGTCTTTTTTAATATGGATTTCTATTAAAATAAGTAATTGTTATGTAAAAGGAGGTTAAGATAAGATAAATCTTATGTTAATATTACATCTAATTTATCTTCTTCAATTGCATTTTTAATTTCTCTTGAAATCCTACGGCCCATACTCATAGGTTCTCCAAATTGGATGTAAGAGTAAGCTGAACCGTTCATAAATGTGTTTGTTCCACCATCAATTCTAGCACTCATTTCAAAGATAACAATTTCTCTGTCATCATTTACTAAACATTGTAAACAGAATGGACCATTCATTCCAGGTTTAACAAGTTCTTTAGCAGTTTCTACTAATCTATCACCATTTTCAAATACTTGAGGTAATAATGATTCTCTTATAACAACTGGGTGGTTACCACTAACAACATAAGATGGGCTTAAGTTAGCTTCAATTTGTTCTTGTGCAGGAATTCTAACAATACCATCAATATTTGTTTCATATCTACTGTCCATTCCAAGAACTTCAACTTCATCTTTTAATGCAGAGTAGAAGTAATGGATACAGTAGTTTGTTCCACAAACATATTCTTCAATATGAGCATCTTTTACATCATCATCATTTATCCAGCCTCTTTCTTTCATTTCAGCAATTTTTTCTTGGAATTCCTCGTAACTTGAACATATGAAGTATCCTTGTCCTCCACGAGCTCCTGGGAATTTTACCATTACTGCTTTATCAATATCTTCTGGTTTTTCATATTTAAAAGGCATTCTGATACCTGATTTTGTAATCATTTCACGTTCTTTGTCTCTTTCTGCTTCCCATCTTAAGATGTCTCTGTTTCCAAACATTGGAACATTGAATTTATCTTCAACATTGCTTAATCCAGCATAAGCTACGAAAGAACCATGTGGTACAACAATAGCGTTCATTGCTTTTAGTTGTTCCTGTACTTCTTCTTTAACAATATCTTTGTATTCATCTACAAATATGAATTCATCAGCTACACCAAAACGTTCGTATGGTACTTCTTTTCCTTTTTCGCATACTACTGCGGTTCTGAATCCTTCTTGTTTTGCACCTCTTAATATATGTAGTGCTGTGTGACTACCAAGTGTTGCAATTGTGATGTTACTTTTGTCATATTTTTCTACTATTGAAAGTATATCTTCTTTGTTAACTTTTCCCATAATTTGACACCATTATTTTGTAATGATTTATAATTAATATTTTGTATTTTTTTACTTTTAATGATTTTCATTTTTTTGATTTTAGTAATTTGAGGATTATAATTTTATTAATTAATAACAATATATTTTAATTTAGATAGAGATTTAAAATTATGACAAATAATTAATTGTTACAAGTTATTGTTTTTATAATAGAAGTTATGTTTAATAATAATTAGGAAATTGATTATAATAAAAATTATTAGAAACTATTAGGAGTTCTTTTTCTATGTTAAAGATAAATCAAGATTATTGTTTGGGTTGTGGTGCATGTATAATAGTGTGTCCAATCAACAGGAAAATATGTCCTGAAGTAATAGGAGGCAATGGACCAGGTACAACAGACGTAATAATGCTTGTTGAAAATGGTATAATAAAATTATTCCATCCGGAAAAATGCATAAACTGTAATAAATGTAATGATACATGTCCTACAAAGGCAATATATTATGAGGTGAGACATAATGGATGAATTGGATATCATAATTAATTCTGGCTCAAGTATCATCCAAGCGTTCTATGAAAAAAAGGGTTCAACATTAAAGGATGAATATAGGCGGTCTGCTGCAATAGCATTTATGGATAAAAAAGATATGCAGAAATTAGATTTGAAACCTCATGATAAGATAGATGTAACATCAAAATGGGGTAGTGTGACATTATATGTTGATAAATCACATGACAGCCCTCATGAGGGTATGATTTTTATCCCAAAAGGGCCATGGGCAAATATAGTTATTAGTCCAGAAACTTATTGTTGTAATATTCCAACATATAAGGGAATAAAAGGTAAAATAAGAAAATCACAAAGGGAAGTTTTGTTAGTTGCAGATTTAATGAAAATACAATATTCAAAATATTCTGATGATAATGTATTAACAGAAAAACAGTTACCTGTTTATAAAAAGAGGAGTAAGATCAGTCATGACAGAAAGTGAAATGATAGAATATGATGAAATAGTGCGAAATTGCTGTTGTTCTTATTGTGGAAATAATTGTGATGATATAACATATCTGTTGAAGGATAAAAAAATCGTTGGAGTAAGACATGCCTGTAGATTGGGTGCAAGTAAAATAATCAACGATACAGATCAACGGCTGCTTAATCCTATGATAAGAAATGAAGAAGGTATTTTGGAAGAAACAACATGGGATATTGCATTAGATAAGGTGACACAATTGCTTTCCGCAAGTATGAGGCCCCTATTCTATGGATGGGGAGAAACATCTGTTGAAGCAATAAAAAAAGGAATAGTGCTTGCTCAACAAACAGGTGCCGTAATGGACAATCAATCAACAATATGTCATGGTGCTTCAATACAGGCATTTCAAAATGTTGGTCATCCTGTCATGACATTGGGTGAAGTAAAAAATCGTTCTGATGTAATAATATACATAGGTACTAATCCTATGGATGACCATCCAAGACACTTGACAAGATACACCACATTTCCTGAAGGATTCTTCAGACAAAATGGAAGAGAAGACAGGCTTCTTATAACATTAGATCCCAAATATACAAACACTGCTAAAATATCAGATAAATGGATACAATTTAATATGAATGAAGACTATTCATTATTTAATGCAATAAGAACAATATTAAATGGTGGTAAATTAAAAAGTGATAAAATTGCAGGTGTAGACAAAGAGGAATTATATGATTTGGTTGATATAATGAAAAATGCAGAATGCGGATCATTATTCTTTGGATTGGGACTTACACAAACACTTGCAAAACAAAGAAATGTTGATGTACTCATACAATTAATAGAAGATTTAAACAAGTATACAAAATGGTCAATGTTGCCTATGAGGGGATTTTTTAATGTAAATGGATTTAACATTGCAATGACTACTGAAACTGGTTATCCATATGGAGTGGACTTTGCACGAGGATATCCAAGATATATGGTTGGGGAAACAACAACTATTGATTTATTAAATCGTCGCGAACCGGATTTCTTTATGGCAGTAGCTGCCGATCCGGTAATACAATTTCCAGGATATTCAATCAAGCATTTAACACAAATTCCAGTCATACAGGTTGACACTCATTGGGGACCTTATACTGAAATAGCAGACATAGTACTTCCAAGTACACGAGTTGGTGTTGAAACGGAAGGAACAGGTTATCGTATGGATGGAATACCATTGTTCATGAAGAAAGTAATAGATAAACCTGAAAATTGTCACTCTGATGAATGGATATTACATCAACTAAATGAAAGAATAAAAAAAATAAATGGGGATACTTAAATGGAATATATAATAAAAGGAGGAATAGTATTTGATCCATTAAATCATATTGATGGGGAACAAAAGGATATTCTAATTAAAGATGGATTTATAACAGACAAAGTATCGCCTAAAGCTAAAATATTGGATGTTACTGGAAAACTAGTAATGCCTGGAGGAGTAGATTTACATTCTCATATAGCAGGACCTAAACTAGCAACAGGTAGATTGTACAGGCCGGAAGATACAAGAAGAGGAATAAAAACATTTCCCAAAGGTAGTGTTCAAGGATTTGAAACAGGTTTTTCAATACCTTCATGTCCAACAACAGGATATCGTTATAGTAAAATGGGTTATACTACCGTAACAGAAGCAGCAGTACCACCACTTGAAGCAAAACATGCTCATGAAGAAATAGATAGTATTCCAAATCTAGACATCCCAACATTAACCTTATTTGGAAATAACTGGTTCATGCTAAAATATGTAAAGGAAAATAATCTGGAGGATTTAACATTATTCATATCCAAATGGCTAAAATTAGCCAAAGGATATGGAATTAAAATAGTCAATCCATGTGGAAGTGAAGCATGGGGGTGGGGAAAAAATGTTAATGGATTAGATGATCCAGAACCACATTGGCACGTTACAGGTAGGGAAGTAATAACCGCATTAACGAAGGTAAATGAAAAGCTTGGACTTCCACATTCGGTACATGTACATACAAATGATTTGGGACATCCTGGAAACTATGAGACAACACTAGAAACATTTGATTGTGTTAAACATATAAAGAAAAATAAAAATGTCAACAGAAACCAAGTAATCCACTGTACACATGTTCAGTTCCATGCATATAAGGGAACTTCATGGCGTGATGTATCCTCCGGAGCAACCGAACTAATTGATTATATAAACAAAAGCAAACACATGACCTGTGATATAGGACAAATAACCTTTGACGAAACAACTACCATGACGGCTGATGCACCAATGGAATATGATTTATTCCGGCTCACAGGACTTAAATGGGCAAACAAAGATATTGAAGTTGAAACTGCATCAGGTTTAATTCCATCAATATACTCCATGAAAGCACCTGTAAGTGCATTTCAATGGGCTGTAGGTTTAGAATTCTTCTTAGGAATAAAAGATTTGTGGAAAATAGGATTAACTACGGATTCTCCTAATGGTGGACCATTCATAAGATATCCTCGGCTATTGACTTGGTTGATGAGCAATCAAAAATTAAATGACATGCTGGATAATCAAGTACATAATTGGGCTACCAACAGGACTGATATAACATCATATGATCGTGAATATTCATGGAATGATGTAGCAATAGTTACTCGGGCAAATACTGCAAAAATATTGGGTTTAACAGACAGAGGTCATCTTGGAATTGGTGCAAAGGCAGATGTATCTATATATGATATAGATGTAAATGATTTTGACACTACATTAATGTCTAATGCTGAGATAATAGAGAAGAAATTATTAAATGCATTATATACAATTAAAGATGGGGAAATTGTAGTAAAAGACGGACAAATTACAAATTTAGTAAAGAGTAAACATTTATGGTGTAATGTCGTAGGACTTGAAGAAGAGGAGGAACAACTCATAAGAAAAATCAAACCTACATTTAACAAATATTACACGATAAAATATGAAAATTATGGAGTAACTAATCATTATATTAAACCAGATACTCGATTTGATATAAACTGTAATAAACAGGGATAATTATGAAAATTATAAACTTAAAACTCAAAGAAAGTGTCAAAGTAGCATTAGAATTTGATAACGTACTGCCTGAGTTATTATATGATAAAAATATTCAACAGATAAATGATATTATAATCTATCAGGGAAACAAAGAAAGATTCTTATCAGAACTTTTTGAAATAAAAATTTCTGGAGATGCAGAAAATCCTGATGATTGTAAAATAGTATTGGATGGGGATTTGCATAGAATTAAATATATAGGTAACAATATGGCTCATGGAACAATAATAGCAAATGGAGATGTTGACTTACATGTAGCTGCTATGATGTCTGGAGGTCATATCATAGTAAATGGTGATGCAGAAAGTTATGCTGGGCGTGAAATGACTGGTGGATTGCTTGAAATAAAAGGTAATGTTAAAGAATATTGTGGTTCATCATACATAGGCGAATGGCGTGGAATGAATGGTGGAACAATCATAATTGGTGGCAGTTGTGGTAAGCAATTAGCCGATTGCATGCTTTCAGGTAATATCTACATTAAGGGTGACTGTGATATATTGGCAGGTATTCATATGTCTGGAGGATATATTGAAATTGAAGGAAATGTGACTAGTTGGCCAGGAGGACAGATGAAAAAGGGTGTCATAGTTATTAAAGGAAATGTAGGTGAAGTACTTCAGGGATTTGATTATCAGGAAAGTATATGTCATCCCTTAATTAATGGAAAATATCATATAGGACAATATGATTTATATATTGGAGATTCCACTACACGTGGAAAAGGACAATTATGGATTAAAAGATAGGGTTTGTAATGATAGAAGATAATATCACAATAAAGGAAAGTCAAATAGAAGAATTCATATTGGAAAATTTTAAGGAAGGATGCATCTTGGAAATATCTTATAATCGAGTATTTGTTCCAGGTAAGATAATTAATATAATAAATGACGATGGATTAATAATTACATTACAATTAATGGGTGAAATACTACATCAAACAGTGGATGTGGATATTTCTGATATCAAATCTGAAATTGTAGAATTAAGACATACTTCTGATGAGGAAGTTTTAGTAATAACTGTAGTGGATGATTAAAAAAATAAAAAATTAGAAGATTAAGTGAGAAAATTATTCAAGTACGGTGTGACGTTTTTTAAGGTCTTTTTCGGTC
>SUTR01000052.1 GCA_015062825.1 Methanosphaera stadtmanae | reverse complement strand
CATAACAATAAATATTTACATGTAAAATACAGAAACAACACAATACAATTAAATACTCAAAACAATAACAATTATACCATAACAATAAATGAAAAAGGACAGGTAGATTCCATAATTCACAATATCTATTACCCACCAATAAACAATACAATTATAATAAATCAAACAGATCACAATCCAAATAAATTAAATCATACAGAAAATGGAGGAGTAACACATAACCAACAACAAAACAGCATAGATTACACTATAAAAGATGTAAACGAAACAATAATAATATATGACCAATACAATAAGAAAATATTAGATTTTAGAAATGCGGTACTTTTTTCAATTAAAAGTTTAAATTTAATTCTAGATGGAGCAGCATTAATAAGTATAAAATATTCTGGTGAGGAAATAATTTTAGCTGTTGATTTGATAATTAAATATCATTATTTACAAATTTATTATAGAGAACAACTTGCTCCAGAATATCAAGGAGGTTTTCCTACTCATAAAAATTATTTGGATGACTATGACTATATAGAAATTCAAAACAAGAGTAATCCTTTAGATGTTGATGTGGTAGAGATACCCTACAATAAATTTGGTTATGACAGGGAAAATGCCGTGTATATTGATTACTATACCGGTACTAGAAAAATGACAGTTGAAGAAACTTACAAATATTTTCCAGAGGATTGATCATGTATAAACTTTTTATTACATTTTTTATTTTTTTAATTCTTGAAAAAATTATTATTAAATATTTTATCAATGATGACATAAAAAATAAATTATATTTGGATATAACAGAAAAAAAAGCATCTTCATTTTTAATTGGATTAGATTTTATTATTGTACCAGCATTAATTTTAATATTTGAACAACGTTACATGCAAAATATATTACTTCTATATTTTGTGATTATGTCTTTGATAATAGGTTGTTTTATGATTATTCGTAACAATGTTTATAATAAGAAAATAAATGACAGAATAATATTTGGTAATGATTATTATTATATTGATTTTGTCTTTAAAAGTTCATTTTTAAATATGATTACCTTTATAATTTATTCAAATATTATAAATGATAATCCATTGTTTATGTTTTTAAATATAGTCTATATAATTATATTTATTGTAAGTTTGTTTCCAGATAAATTTTCAGATTTTGGGTATTATGATTTTAAAATAAAAAAAAATTATTTTAATCTTAAATTTTTTCTTATGAGTTTTATGATTATACCAATTATTATTAAAATTGTGTTTGTTTGTTTTAAAATTTAACCTGATAATTAAAATCATAAGGATTATAGTATAGTATAAATTTATGAATAAACTCCCGTGATTGAATGATTTTAACTTGTAAAAATAAATATATGAATTCATAAATGAATTTATATGAAAAAGAAGATTATTGTAGATATTATGAGTAGTTATCGATTATTTCCAGATTTTCTACTTTTATTTTTAGTTTGTAACTGTCTGTATAGTATGTGTCATTTTCATCCAGCAGGTCTATGATTAATCTTTTATTATTATCTTCCAGGAATTCATTCAGTCTTGCTTTTAAATTGTCATCTATTTCAAGTGTATTTATGTCATCATTCCATTGTCCATTTTGATCATATAGTACTTTTTCTTCAATGGGAAATCCTTTTGTGATTATTTTAAGATTTATGAAGTTTTCGTTTTCTTGTGTTAACATGTCATTTATTTTATAGATTATTGTTTTATCCATATTTTTCACCTTAATTAATTATTTCTTATCATGTATAATTATCTTTTATCAATATGAAAAATTCTAATTATGATAAATGATTTTAGACATATATTGCAAGTGTAAAATTTCATTATCAAATTAAGAAAGTATTACTTTTTAGTTGATTTTCAGGGTTTTTGTATTAAATACTTTTATTAATACCTAGATTAATATAATTATTATAATGTTTTCTTTAATAAGTAATAATAAATAGATTGACATATAATATATAATTAAGAATAATTTATTATTATTAGGAGGATATTTTATGAGTGACATAGTAAAAGGATGGCGTCATAACGATCAAAGATATAATTTAATTGGAACAAAATGTAACAAATGTAATGATACTTTTTTCCCAAAAAAAGTTGTATGTCCAAATTGTAGAAGCCATGGAGATATAGAAGACCTCCAATTTAAGGGAACTGGTAAAATTTATACCTATTCTGTAATTCATGCTGCAACAGACGAATTCAAGAACAATTCACCCTATGCTGTAGGTATTATTGAATTAGACGAAGGTGCTAAAATAACCGCACAGATAGTTGATTGTGATATTAATGAACTTAATATTGGAGATGAAGTTGAAGTTGTATTCAGAAAAATTAGAGAAGAAGGTAAAGACGGAGTAATATCATATGGATACAAATTCAAACTCAAAGAATGATGAAATAGGATTATTATTTATAGGACATGGTAGTAGATTACCTTACAACAAACAAGTAGTTACTGAATTAGCAGAAAAATATTCAGCATCTAACCCTAATTATCCTATGGAAGTAGGATTTATGGAATTAGTTAGACCAAGTATTGCTGATGCATTCAACAAACTCAAAGAACAAGATGTAAAAAAGGTTATTGTAACACCCATATTCTTAGCACATGGAAAACACACTAAAAAGGATATTCCAGCAATATTAGGACTTGAACCATCTGATGAAGAATTAAACCCTGATGAACAGGCCGAACACGGACACCACCATGATCATGGCCATGAACATCATCATGGACATCACCATCATGCTCCAGCAGAACCTGTTGAGTTTGATGGAGAAATCATATATAACGAACCAATAGGTGCTGATGACGGACTTGTAGCCGTACTACATGAAAGAATTGATAAATATTTATAATTAAATCATATTCTTAACCTCCTCTTTTTCATAACTAATTTTTTAAAGCCAATGATGAACAATGAATAGAAAAATATCACAACTTGGAGAAAATGAACTTATTCGTATATTATTAGATAAGAGAGACAGTCTTTTGGATGATGATATGGATTCATTATTATTTGAAAGTTATCATGATGATGCTGCTTTAATTGAAAATGACAGCAAGTACACAGTATTATCTAGTGATATGCTTATAGAACATTCACATTTTCCATCAGAGATGTCTTATTTTCAAATGGGCTGTAAAATTGTGACTGTTAATGTCAGTGACATTATATCATGTAATGCCACATGCACATCCATTTTAATTTCAATGGCCTTACCACCAGAACTTACATTAGGCCAGTATATGCAATTAACTGATGGTATTCTATATAAATGCAGAGAATATGATGTGAGGCTTATTGGTGGTGATATTAATGAGAATAGTGAAGTTATTCTCTCAGGTACTGCTATTGGAGTAATAGATAATAATGTTAAATTACAAAATAATATACAGGAAGGCAACTTGATTGCTGTTACAGGAAATCTTGGAAGTCCTGCCGCAGGACTTGATTTATTAAATAATGATAATATGGATATTCCTGATAAAGAAAAAAAATCTATCATCAATAGTATACTCGAACCTAATCTTCCCATGGATATATCACAAACTCTTAAAAAATATCCTGAAATGATTACTGGAATGACTGACATTACTGATGGATTAGCAGTAGAACTAGGTCATCTTAGTGATAAGAATAAAAACATTGGTTTTGAAATATACTTTGATAAACTACCATATAATTCATATCTTAACGTAATAGCTGAAGATAATAATAAGGATATACTTGATTATTTACTTCATTTTGGTGAAGAATTTGAGCTGTTATTAACATTAGATGAGGATTTATATGAAAAATATGAATCTGAATTTGAAAAACTTTTTATTATAGGTAGAACAACTAATACAGATAATATTATCCTAATTAAAGATAATGACAAAGAATTTATTAAAGTTAAAGGTTATGAACATTTGAAGGGATAGAATATGAATGATTTTTGTAATGTATGTCCAAACCATTGTAATTTACATAATAAGACCATATGTAATGAACTTCCAGATTATGATGAGGAAAATATAATATATACCAGTGCTGTTGCATTGGATCCTATAGAGAAAAAGCCATTATATCATTTTCAGCCAGGCACGAAGACATTGTCTATAGGTACTGTTGGCTGTAATTTGCAGTGTCTTAATTGTCAAAACCATACTATAGCACAGCCTGAAATATCACAAGAGGTTCCAACCAAAGAATATACTCCTGAGGACATAGTGTCACTTGCCAAATTTCATAAGTTAACAAGCATATCATGGACTTATAATGAGCCTACAGTTCATCCAAAGTGGATTATTCAAACGGCAAAAATTGCAAGGGATGAAAACATCAAAACAATACTTGTTACAAATGGTTATAACACGAGAGAAACTCTTGACAGTTTAGTTGACTATGTTGATGCAGTTAATGTTGACATTAAAAGTATGGATGATGATTTCTATAGGAAGGTTTGTAAGGCACGGCTACAGCCGGTTCTTGATAGTGTTGAATACTATTATAAAAATGATGTTCATGTTGAGCTTACCAATCTTTTAATTCCAGGCTACAATGATAGTAATGAGGATATTAGGAGTCTTGTTTATTTTGTAAGGAATCTTTCCAATTATATTCCCGTTCATTTTACACGCTTTTATCCACAGTTTAAAATGCAGCATGTTGATGCTACCTCACTTAAAACTATTGAACGTGCATGTAATCTTGCCAAGTATATGGGATTGAAGTATGTTTATCCGGGTAATGTCCCACCATCCTATCTTGACAATACATATTGTAGAAATTGCAGACATTTGCTTATTCGTCGTGAGGATTATAATGTTCAGATGAATTTAACCAACAAGAATGCATGTGATAACTGCAATCATAAAAGTGATATAAAATTCTAAAAGTGATATAAAATTATAAAACAAAAAAAAGTTATATGGGAAGATTTAGTGGCAGGTTTAGAATACTCCACCTCCTCCTCCACCAAATCCTCCAGAACCTGGTCCTCCTATATCACCAAATGATCCTGAAAAGTCTGTGCCTGATGTATTATGATTTGAAAGTACATGATGGTAGTATATATAATGTAATCCTCCATAATAGTATAGGCCTACGATTGGTGAATCATATAAATCTGTTTCATGTATGTTATTTGCCTTAAAGTATTCTTTCATATTCTTTGTTACTTCTTCTGCACATCCGAGGGCTGTTGCATAGACTAGGAATTTTCCCCAGACCTGTACTGATTCTGGTGGTTTCTCCATGATAAGGCTATGATCCTTAAGGTATTTTTTGAAGTTTGTCCATTTGTCATAGAATTCTCTTCCTTCTGTAGTCCATTTTCCCATATGCCTGTTTGATATTACAATGAACAATACTGCTTCAATAATTAAAAGTATGCTTAATATAATTGCAACCATATTAAATGCACCATATTTAAATACAGAACATGTTAAAATTAATAGAATTACCGATGCAAATATTGCTATTGCACTAAAAAATATACTGTAAGTGTGTCCCCTATCATCAAAGTATCTTCTTACATCAAGCGATGTTACTTCATGACTGGTATCAATAACCCAAGCACTCATAAATGAATCAAATGCACCATAATAAGTGGAAATATCCCTAAATGAAATATTACCATCATCTTTTACAAACTTATTAACATAATCATAAACATCCAGTTCATACTGTTTAAGTAAATCTGTATTCTTAGATGATGCTTTAACAACAATATCCTCCTCATTACTATTTATAATGGTAAAATATCCTCGTTCAATTAAATCAAGAAGAGTAGCACTATATGCATTGACATTGACCTCACCTACCACACCATCAAGCAAGATATTAACAAACAAAGGACTATGATCTGTAGGTATTTGTGTCTGAATGCTGTTTTTATATAGGCTACTTGAGCCTCTTGCATATCTGGTGTATATAAATGCCGGAATTATCATTAATATAACAGTTATGATACTGGATATATATGCAAAGTTATCACTGATGGACTGGATGAATGCATAATGCTCCTGATCAGATATGATCTGACTTTTTGCATCCTTTGCTATGACATCTGCATTATCAGTACTTTTAATGTATTCCTTAGGCATTATTATTCTCTGTTCTACATGAAGCTTAGCATCAAGTTTTGAATACTTGGTTACTAATGTATCACCATTCCATTGTGAGCTTTTAACAACACTTGATGGATTGTTCCAGAATTGCGTGTTGGAACTGCTTCCAGGTATATGGATATTTGTCTCCAGATTATCAACCGATGTATCCCATCCATCACCCCATGACATATACTGAAGCTCTGCAATGTCATTGTAGACCTTAAGTGCCTTATTATAATGATAATTAAATCGTGCATTTACATCTTCAGGTGAGGATATCTTCTGTGTCTTAGCCTCATCCTTATATAACCATACCTTTATAGTTACCTTATCCGATGAGTTTGTAACCTCAACCGTATTATAATATCCTGGTGTTTCAACCTTGACATCACTAATGCTTTGAAGTCCACTTATCGGAAATTCACGATATAGGCCGTTTATATCACCAGTTATATGATAACTTACATCTTCACTTATTACAACTGTCGCATCATCAAGCACATTAATATCCTTGGATACACTTGAAATTGAATACTGTGCATTAGATGAGGCAAATGCAATAGGTGCTGATGCAAACAATAGTAACAACAACAGTACTATTAATTTCCTTGAATTATTATTCAACATCATATACCCCCAATTATTTATTTGTCTAAATAAGAATATGATAAAATCATATATAAAATTATTTACTTATAAAAGATTCTTGTAGTGTATGATTATAATAGCATTTTTTAATAGAAAAAAGTGAATATAATTATTTGAGTTTATAGGTCTTCTTTTTTAAGAAATTCAAGTATGTTCATATGTATTATACCATTTTGTGAGTAATTGATTTGGTCTGTTGTGATAAGATATTTTGGATGATTGTCTTTTATTTTTTCCAGTGATGTGAATTCTCGTTTTCTTGTTATAGGATCATTTACACTCTCTGATACTTGGACATAAAATGTTTTTCCAGGTCGTTTACAGACAAAATCTACTTCTAAGTCATTTACTTTTCCTATTGTTATATTATATCCTCTTTTTATTAATTCCAGATAAATTATGTTTTCTATTAAGAAGCCCATATCTCGTTTATTTTCATCATTGAATAGGTAATAGAACCCCTGATCCACAATATAATATTTTTCTAGTGTTTTCAATATTGTTTTACCTTTTAAATCTTCACGTTTTACCCGATATAATAAAAAAGCATTAGAAGCATAGTTTATATAATCAAGTATTGTGTTGGGTGATGTTTTCCTGTTTTTATTCTTGTTATTATTATTGATTTTCTTTTTTGATTTAAGATATTTGGATATTGAGTTGGCAGATAATATATTGCCTATGTTACATATCATAAATTCCATTAGTCTACAAAATAGGTCTATGCTTCCAATGTTTTCTATATAGATAATATCTTTTAGCATTATTGAATCATAAATATCATATAGATAGTCTATTTTTTCATCATGTTCTTTGTAGTGTAATAATCCTGGAAATCCACCATAACTAAGAAAATCATTGAATATCTTGATTTCTGTTACAGAATCTATTTGGATGTTTTTGTCATATTGATAATAGTTTAGTAGTTCATTGTAACTAAAAGGATACATTTTTATTCTAACATATCTTCCAGATAAGTCAGTTGAATTTATTCCATTTAACATTTGTCCGTAAGATCCAGTTACATATATGTCAGCATCCAAGTCTACCCTATATCCATTAATGCTTTGTTCCCAGTTATCTACCTTATGGATTTCATCAAAGAACAAGTAGATTTTTCCTTCAATATTCTCTGTTTTTTCATAGATTAAATCGTTTAAAGTTTCATTATCTTTGATGTGATTGTACCTGTTTGATTCAAAAGAAATATATATTATGTTTTTTTCAGGTATTTGTTGTTCTTTTATTTGTTTGATGTATTCTTTGAGAAGATGAGTTTTCCCAGATCGTCTTACCCCTGTTATTATTTTAATTTCTTCAGTATCCTTCAATTTATGGAGCTTGTTTAGATAAGTAATTCGTTTAACCATAATCAAATCATCTTACGTATTTTATTATATATATTATATAAATAATTTATTTAATAAACTTTTTGCATTCAAAAATATAAAATTATAAAAATAAAAAGTTTTTTCATTTAAATGAATAAACTTCAAATTTATAATAGTTTTAATAATCCATCACAAAGTTATATAAGAGACTTGGCCAAAAGTATTTTAAAACAAAAAAAAAGTATTACACAAGAGTGAAAAAACATAAATTATGCCAACACTCATAAAATAAAAAAAATAGTGGATTTTAGAAGGTTCCACCTCCACCTCCACCAAATCCGCCACCTACAGATCCAATGTCTGAAGATGAATCAGATGAAACTGTACTTAAATGATTGAATGAATCCATATGATAGAATCCACCATAGTATCCAAAGTACACTATACTATTGTCATGATAATAGTCATCAGACATATTGATACTATCAAAGTATTTTATCATATTCTCAGATACTTCCTTTGCACATCCAAGGGCAGTTGCATAGACCAGATACTTACCCCATACCTGTACAGATGCAGGAGGATACTCTTCTATAAGACTATAATCCTCGAGATAATTCTTGAAGTTAATCCACTTGTCATGATACTCTCTTCCTTCAACAGTCCAACGTCCACCAACAGTATTTGGTAAAAATACAACTGTCAGACCTATAACCATCATTAATACAGATAATATTATAACTGTCATACTTGAATCGGAAATTAATACATAGACCATGAAAATTAATCCCAATACAAAAAGGAGTATTCCCATGATTTTCATCATGTTTCCACCTTTATCATCAAATAATTCAGCTATTCGTGATTTGGATATTTCCTCATTTGCATGATCTTTCCAATCAGCAATAAATGACTTGAAATATTCAGCATCACTATTTCTAATACTGTTTAATGATATGTCACCATTTGATAATGCATAATAGTTCATATGATTTAAAATATCTATTTCATATTCTTTCAATCCTTTATCTGACTTATCAGTTCTTCTTATTACAGTGTCATTGTCATTAGTTGAAATTATTGTATAATATTTTCTATCTATAAGACTAAGCAATGTAGCATTAAATGCATTTACATCAAATTCCCCAACATCACCTACTACAATATTATTGACAAACAATGCACTATCATCTGTAGGAGGCTCTACTTCATAATCAGCTTTATAATCAATCTTAGGCTCCCTACCATAAAGCCAATAAATGCCCACAGGCACTATCAGAAGTAATGCCATTATAAAAGATAGTACGTTGTCAATAAAATCATGAAATTCCAAGTCATCAAGATATTTCTTTTGCATCTTCTCTATTGCATCCTTTGCATCAACATTGGTTATAATTGCATTGTCATAGCTTGAAAATGACTGCTTAGGAATAAGTATACGCTGTTCAATATACTGATTTGAAGGAACATTTTCAAGAACTGTCCTTAACGTATGATCATCAACCCACTGGCTGCTTTGGACTTGAGTTGGTGGACTGGTCCAGTACTCGGTATCTTCATTGGTTGCCGGAAGTATTATGTTGGTCTCCAACTTGTCAACACTTGACTCCCACTGACTACCCCAAGTCTTCAACTGTAACTCTGCAATATCATTATGTATCTTGACGGCCTTATTGAAAGTATAATGATATATGACTTTCACATTTGCATTATTAACTTTTTGAGTCTTTCCTTCATCCTTATAAAGCCATACTTTAATTCTTGCTTTATTATTACTGCTTATTAATTCCACCGTATTGTAATAGCCTGGTGTATCAACAGAAACATTGGTAATACTTTGAGATTCAAAAAGTGGAATATCCCTAAAAACCCCATTAACTGTTCCTTCAATATTCTGATTAATCTCCTCGGTAACGATAACAGTCGTATCATTCAATATTTCCACATCAACCCTAGCACTAGGTATAGTATAGTCACCATCAGAAGCATATACTACTGGCATTAATAATAATAAAAATATTAAAAGACAGACCATGCTCTTTTTATAATTTAACAATTATTGACCCTCCACAATAATCTTTTCATATTAAATAATATTATTTATAAGAGAATTATTTATTTCTTTTTATCAAGGAAAAGTTTGTAAATCAAGTCAAATACTATAAACAAATACTAAAAAGTAAGTAATACTATATTAACAATAATAACATAAATTATATTATATAAAACATAAGGAGGTAAATTATGAAATGCCAAAAATGCAAAGCTGACAATCCTGATGAAAGCATATATTGTAATGAATGTGGAAACAAGATAAAACAAGAAAATACTATTGTAAAAGAAAAGCATAAAAAATCAGCAGCTGAGACATTTGCAAATGTCACAATGCCATTAATTATTATAATACCCGTGATATTTATTGTACGTTTAATGAGTAAAGGATTTAATATATCCGAACTATTCCATGAAGGCAGCTCTTCGATTGGAATATTATCCCTGATTACATTAGTAGGATTAATATTTCTCTTATTATCATTATGGGGATTAGGAATTAAATTAAGATTAGAAACATTTAATAATTGTGAAAAATATCCATATAATGATTATTTTATTAAAATATGTAAATTACATATGATTAGAATGGAAGACCTAAGTGATAGCATAGGCTTTTTTGAAGCAAGTGTAGTTACTAATATATTTGACCTATTTCTAATTCCATTAGTAGCAGCTATCATAGTGTTTGATAGTGTATGGGGATATCCATTTAAATTCATAATAGAACTAATAATATTAATTATTACACTGATAATATTCTTCATGCAAAAGGTATATCCAGATAAAGTAAATAAAAAACTAAAAAATGATATAAGAACAGCAGAAGGATTTAAAACATTCTATCATATATCAGTACTCAATGCAATATTATCATTAATTGCAATAATAATACATGTAATGTTATGAACAATATTATATAATTTCCTCACCCCTTATTTTTAGATATTATGTTTAAAATAACATTGAAAAATTGAATAACGAATTTGTAAAAGAATATTTAGGAATGTATAATAAATTTTATTTATAATATAATATTTGTTTTGATTATAATTGGATATTATTAAAAAAAGTAAAATAAGGGAAATATATTTTTTTAGAATTGTACTTTTGGTACTGCTCTATCTTCTTCATGTGCTTCAAAGTATTCTTTTGTTTCAAAGTGGAATATTCCTGCTATTATGTTGCTTGGGAATTGTTGGCATTTATTATTGTATTTTAGTACTGTGTCGTTGTAGAATTGTCTTGAATATGATATTTTGTCTTCTGTTTGTGATAATTGTTCCTGCAATTCTATGAAGTTTTGATTCGCTTTTAGATCAGGATAGCTTTCTGCTACAGCAAATAATGTTCTGAGTGCTCCTGTTAATTGATTATCTGCTTCTGCTACTTCTTGTACTGATGTTGCATTGGATATGTTTGATCTTGCCTGTGTTACTTCATTAAGTGTTGATTTTTCATGTCCTGCATATCCTTTTACTGTTTCAACTAGGTTTGGTATTAGGTCATTACGTCTTTTCAGCTGGACATCTATTTGGCTCCATGCATTGGATACTCTGTTTCTAAGGTTTACCAAGTCATTATAGTACTTGACCAATAATAATACTATGACTACTATTATGACTATTAATATTATCATGACTAAATCCATAGCTTTTACCTCCATTATATTTTATATTTTTTTTAATTTAATTATGATTTTCTACAAAATAATATATAAAGTATTGTAATAATATTATAATAATTAGATAGAATTTTAATAGTGGATGTTTTATTTATGAGTACATTTAGGGATTTACAATTATTGTCTGATGCAGCATATTATGATAGGTGTAACTATGTCAATTATAATGTGGATAATGTACTTAAGGAAACTGATAAGATAAAGAATGCTATATACTATGCAAAAAGAGGTTCTGGTGAAGTTCCATTATTTAAGATACTGATGACCAACCAGTGCAATAACGACTGTGCCTATTGTACTAACTGCAAGGCTCATAATTATCAGAGAGCACGTCTTGCTCCTGATGCATTGGCACGTATTTATATGGATTATTATGACAAGGGATTGGTTGAGGGATTGTTCTTAAGCAGTGGTATTATTAAGGATGCTGATACTACTATGGATGATATGATTGAGGCCGTATCGCTTTTGAGAAATAAGTATTCATATAAGGGGTATGTTCATCTGAAGATTATTCCTGGTGCAAGCAAGGATCATATTAAACATGCAATGCAACTTGCCGATAGAGTTAGTATTAATATTGAATCTGCAACCAAGGATGGACTTAGTGATCTCTCAAGTACTAAGGATTATAACAAGGACATTCTTAAACGTCTTGACTGGATAAGCAATCTTCACAGACGTGACCATAATCTTGCAAGTAGTGGACATACTACTCAAATAATTGTAGGTGCAAACGATGAAAATGATGAGGACATTATAAGTCAGGTTTATAACCTATCACGTAAGTATGATACATTATATAATTACTTCAGTAACTTCAAGGCATTGGAAGGAACACCACTTGAAAATCATTCAGAAAGTGATCCTCGTAGAACTGGACGACTATATCAGACCGAATACTTGTTTACACAATACAATTATACATTGGATGACATTATACTTGATGATGATGGATTTCTGGATTTGGATGTTGATCCAAAGTATGCCATTGCCCAAGAACATATGGATGAATATCCAATAGATGTAAATACTGCTAAGTTCAAGGATTTGATTAAAATACCCGGTATTGGATTAAAATCCGCTAGACGAATAACCCATATGCAAAAACAGAACAAGAAGATTACAAACCTTAAACAACTGCAGGAACTTGGTGCTAATATAAATAAGTGCAAAACATTTGTAAAAACTGGTAAATCCTACCAGACAACACTGATATAAATGATTAAAAAAAATAGAATGACTGAATAAATAGTCTAATGCATTTATTCCAAGTCATCAAATAATTCCCATATTTCAGGATATTTCTTTGCTATAGCTTCATCCAAGATAAGTGATGCTTCATTACTAATACTAAATTCAGGTATTGTTTTTTTCATATATTTAAATACGGCAGCTGATTTTAAAGACCATAAACTTATACGAGGATTTTCTCTGACTTCCTCTTTTATTTCATCTATTTTATCAACATCCAATGTAAATTGTGGAGTTAGTTTATTATTATCTTTTTTGGAAGTTTTTTTCTGTGTTGATTTCTTTTTAGATTCTTTCTTCTTGGATGTGGTTTTCTTTTTAGTTTCATTCTTTTTGGATGCTTTTTTTTCTTCCTCTTCCTGAGAGTCTTGTATTAATGCTTCTAAACCTCTACCTAATGCACTTTCAGGCATATTATTCACCTTCTAATTTAATGATTTCCTTAGCTAATTTAACATATGCTTTAGTTCCAGAACAATCAGGCTTATATAGTATACATGGCTGTCCATGACTTGGTGCTTCTGCTAACTTTACATTACGTGGTATTTTAGTCTTAAATATGTATTCTTCATTTTCATCTTTAAAGAAGTCTTTTACACTGAATACAACATCTCTTGCAAGTCTTGTTCTGCCATCATATAATGTGATGAGTATTCCTTTTATTGGACATGGACTTTTAAGTCGAGATTCTACTAATTTAATTGTTTTTAATAAGTCAAGCATTCCCTCTAGTGCATAGTATTCTGCCTGTATTGGTATTATGACACTGTCTGTTGTTACCAGTGCATTTAATGTTAATATACCAAGTGATGGTGGTGCATCTATAAGTACATAGTCATATGCCTCTACTGAACCTTCTATCTTTTCATTAAGTAAGTATGGATATCCTATTTCTTTACTAAGTTCCACTTCAGCTCCACTTAATGATATGTTACTTGGTATTGCATGTAGATTTTCTACTTCTGTCTCATATATTACATCTGTAATTTCACATTTGCTCGTTATTAAGTCATAGATAGTTGTATCAAGGTCATTTTTATTTATTCCAAGGCTTGTTGTTGCATTTCCCTGTGGATCCATATCTATTATTAGAACTTTCTTCTCGAGTGATGCTAGGCTTGCCGCCAGATTTACTGCCGTAGTTGTTTTTCCACAACCACCCTTTTGATTTAATATTGTAATAACTTCTGTCATTAAATATCTCCTTAAATTATTGTTGATAATAATATTTATTAATATATGTAATATTTATAAGTTATAAGTGAGTTAATTATAATAAAAATATTTTGATTATAAAAAATTGAAAAATTAAAAAAAAATAGAGGAATAAAAAATAGAATTCCTAGAATTTTACACGTTTAGACACTTTGTATGGTAATGGTAATTGTCTAAATGGCATTCCTTCAGTCATATTGTGGATTTCATCAGCCAATTCTTCAACTGATGATTCATATTTACTGTCATCTGCACGTCTGTTAACTGTGATTTTACCACTTTCTACTTCATTGTCTCCAACTACAAGAGTGTATGGAACCCATTCCTTACCAGCATTTCTAATTTTCTTACCGACACGTTCAGGTGTATCATCAATATCTACACGTATGTTAAGACTTCTTAGTTGTTCATATAATTGTTCAGAAAATTCCATATGATTGTCTGTAACTGGTATTATTCTTATTTGTGTAGGTGATAACCATAATGGTAATGATGGTTTATTACCCTTATCTGTTGATGTTTTTTCAAGTAAGCTACATATTACTCTTTCAAGACTACCTGTTGGACTGCAGTGTAGGATTGTTGGATATTGTTGTTCTTCATTTTCATCAAGGTATGTTATTCCAAATCTTCTAGCACTTTGAATATCCATCTGTACTGTTGGATTTTCTATTGGTCTTCCAAGATCATCTATTGCTGCAAAGTCAACTTTTGCATTCCAGTAATGTTTCATTTCAGGAATTACTTCAAGTAATACTGGTTTTTTAATATGATCTCTTACTACTTCTTTTACCCAGTCCTCATTTTCTGCATAGAAGTCTTCTGTTACACGGAATGCTACTTCATAATGAACTTCAAGATCTTTTTCTGTTTGAGCACACATATCGACCTGTTCTACAAATCTTTGCATTGCATGTTCATCATCAAGACATGCACTGTGGAAATCAGGCATTGTAAATGCTCTTAATCTTTTAAGACCTACTACTTCACCTTGTCTTTCAAATCTGAAACTTAATTGTGATAATTCATATATTCCTACTGGCATGTTTTTCCATGTTAAGAATGAATCTGCAAGAATTCTAAATGCACCGAAACAGCATGCGAATCTAAGCATTAGTTCTTTGTGTTTGGTTTTTAGTCTGTATTGTCTTTCACCGAATTTTGCTGCATGTTCTCTTATAGCAGGATCTGCAAGGTCATACATAACTGGTGTATCTACAGGCATTGCTCCACGTTCGGTTACTAAATTGTATACGTAGTCACCTAGTAAATCTTTTACAAGTTTTCCTTTAGGATACCATCTTATATGTCCCACATCTGCTGATGGTTCGTTGCTTGCTAATTCTTTTTCTTTCATTAATTTTACATGAGGTGGCTGTTTTCCAGTGTCTTCATGAGAATTTCCCTGTTCATGATTAACTAACTGTTTAAGTGTTTTTACAGTGTAATTGTAATCATCAGCATCGTATACATCACCATTTTCTTCTAGTATGTAGAATGATGATGGTTTGCTTTCTTCTGTTTCATCCTCATCTTCATCTTCTTCAACTTCTGTTGTGATGGTTCTTGATAATTCAGATAATGGATGTCCTTTACATGATAATTCAAATGATTTATACCAACCGAATGGTACTCTCATTACTGCTTCATTGTTATCTACAAGTTCCACTTCAATTCCCTTAAGTATTTTCTGTGCTACATCAGGATTTGATAATGAAGAACTTAAATGAGCATAAGGATATATTACTATATTATCTGCATTGACTTTATTTTGTACATTTAATATTTCTTTAACTGCTTTTGTTATGATGATTTCAGGGTTTTCTTCGTCTTCTTCTTCTACTGCCATGAATGCAACTAATGCATTATCTACACCAGCATCTCTCTTTTCATCATCAATATCTTCTGCTATTTTAGTTTTACTTCTAGTTTTGTAACGTAAATAATCTGAATGTATCATCAACGTTCGCATTTAGTTATTCCTCCATATGGTTTATGAATTATTTAATAAAGATTCTATAAAAATTACAAATTTAAAATAAAATTATTATATTATCTAGTAATTAATATTATGTAATTAATATATATTAAATTTAATTTTCTAGTTTATTTAAATTAAATTCAAAAGAAGAAAAATAGTAAAAAATAATATGTTTAATTTATGAAGTGGTTACTTTTA
>SUTR01000051.1 GCA_015062825.1 Methanosphaera stadtmanae | reverse complement strand
GTTTTACCATTTTGTGGACTGTAATATGGATAGCTACCATGGGTATAATAATTTACTCCTTTGTATGTGCCTGATTCTCCTCCAGAAGATGAAGAACTTTTTGAACTTGAACTGCTTTTACTTGATGATGATTTTGTTGTGGAGCTTGACTTTTCAGTTGTACTTGATTGGTTATCTGTGTTATTTATGGTTGTATTGTTTGTATCATTTGTTATATTCTCGGTAGTATTATTGGTGGTGTTGTTTGTTGTGTTGTTGCTTCCTGTAAGTGATAATCCTGCAAAGATGCCTAGGCCTATAAGAATTATCGCAACAACTGCTATTAATATTACATTATTTGTTCTGATAATAATTCCTCCTTGTTTATTGTTTTCAATATTTGTGTATTAACTTATTTATTAATTTTTCTTATTGTTTAAATATAACTTTTCTTATAAGTTTTGTTTATAATTTTGTTTAAACAAGTAATTACTGTTATTATGAAATTAAATAATATATTTACTTAAATATAAATTTACATGTGGTATTATATTATAAAAATATTTTTATTGTTTGTCTTCTTGTTTTATTTATCCTGAAGTAGAAGATGATGAAATGATTGCATATGCTGATGGAATAACCGGTGTTCCTTTCTATCTATTTGATGGAAAATAATCTATTCCAAGAGCATTATCATATGATGATTTCAAGAAAATATTAAAGTAAATACTAGATGAAAACCAGATAAAAGATGATGTTTTAGAAAATATATGTAAAAATGGGGTCTGTAAACTATAAAAACTAAAAAATATTCTTTAATATGAGAAAATTATTCATCTTTTATCTTTTTTTATATTTATTAATACAAAACCAGTGCTATAAATCCTATAAAAATATCAAACAGTTTTTACTTAACAATTTTTAAAGATTATAATACAAACATATTCCAAAATACTCCAATAAAGATCTCCAAAAATGTATAATGAAAATCTCCAAAAATGTATAATGAAAATCTCCAAAAATGTATAATGAAAATCTCCAAAATACTCCAATAATTGTCTAAGTTGAGGGATGAAAAATGGAAAAAAAATATTTGAAACGTTATATGGATGATGATTTAGAAAGATATCTTCGAATGATTGGTGCAATATTAATAGTAGGACCAAAATGGTGTGGAAAAACTACAACAGCAGAAAAACATGCAAATAGTGTTATAAAACTACAAGACACAACAAAACAAGAAACATATAAATTATGGTCAGAAATAAATCCTCCTAAACTACTTGAAGGTAAAAGACATGTTGCTGAATATTGCTCTGGATGCTGGACTTGAAAAAAACGAAGTGATAGAAGTTCTAAACAGCAACTTATATGATAAACAAGTAGAAGATGATGAACAGATTGCATATACTGCCGGAATAACAGGTGTTCCCTTCTATCTATTTGATGGAAAATATTCCATTCATGGAGCATTATCATATGATGATTTCAAGAAAATACTAATACAGCTTGCTGATGAAAAACATCTAAATGAAGATAACGAAGGAAAAACATGTAAGGATGGTGTATGTAAACTATAAGCTGCAGAAAAATACATGAAATTAAATAAATATTTGAATCAAGTGATTTGAACTATTGGAAAAATAATTTTATAGAATAATGGTATATTTGACATAATGTTATAACAGCAAATGTTATTTAATTTACCAGACAATATTATAATATGTGTTCTGAGTTTGTGAATTATTATTTGGACTTATTTGAGAACTTCTTATCAGAAAATGATTATAGTATCATCACCAGCATCTACTCACCTGATGAGTTTAATAATATAACTATTACTGGAAATGAAATCTCCGGTAAAGTCAACAATAAATTAGTGAAGATTACATTCAAATTATTTAATAAACATGAATACAGAAGCATTAAAAACATAATATTCGATATACTGGAAATATATGATACTTTATCCTATGAACTATTCATAAGTAGATTAAAAAAGACGAAAATTAACATTTTTTCAAAGATTTCATTTAAATGTAACTGTAATAAAAGAAATCCTTGCAGACACTCATTTTTATTATTATATCATTTAGGATATCTATTAAATGACAATCCATACCTTCTTTTTAAAGTTAAGGGAATTGATTTAAAACAAATAGAGAATAATATCAAAGGATTAAATGATATTCAAACTATTAGTGATATACTATCCAGTAGCCAATTACTTCAAGAAGACTATTCAAACAATTATCAGACAATTCCAGACTTATTTATAAGTAATTATTCCTTAATAAAGAATACTAAAATAGCATCCACTTATAAAGGCATACTTGAGGTTTTAAATGAAAATATTGATAAAAAAATGGATGTTGACGGCCTCATGAGAATTACAAATAAACGGCAGACCACTAAATTCAGCAAGTCAAATTCATTTTTAGACAGGTGGAATGCATATAATGTCACTGATTTGTCAATAAACATAAATAATAACTATAGCATCTCAAAAATAACTACTTCAAGAAATCATACTTTAAATAATTATAAATCTCCAACATACTTACTTCTCTTCCTTTATGAATTGGTTCATTCAGATTTTTCATCATATAATGATGTTACTGGTTTTATTGTTGAATTATATGATCTATGCTTGAAGCTCATATCACATAATGCTATTATTCCAGAATTATTCAAGTGTAATGATAAGATTTCTGTCAGATGGATTCCCCAGACATCCAATAGACTTGTGGATGAAATAATTAATAAAGCATCAACTAGAGCTCCACAAAATCTAGTTATGTTTAATCGTGAAAACATTTCATCAAAAAGCATAGTTATCACATTCATCAGTTTACTCATATCTGGCCTTTTAAATATTATAAAAAAGGATAATCTTATTCAAACACAACTTGAATCAGTGATGCTTGAAGAGAAGGTTAATGTTAGAATGATTGAAGATATTGGAGAAATATTGGATATCAATAAAGATCTTAATTTATTAAAGAAGGATTTAAATTACGTATTAATTCTTGTAATTAGCCAATATAACAATAATTTTATGCTGGAATTATTTGTTAAACATGATAATGAAAATATGAACATCTGTGATGTTCTAGAAAACTGTAATAGTGAGATTGAGGAAAAATTATTAAAGGATATTAAAGTCATATCTGATTATTATCATGATATAAATCATGTAATAAACAATAGAAAACTCATATTGGATGAAGAAAAATTTTTAGAATTCTTTAATGATACACTTGCTTTAATAGAAAATATGGGTGTGAGAATAATCCTTCCTAAAATATTGAAAAATATTTTAAAACCAAGAATAAAACTGGAAAAATTATCAAATACTACTGTGAGTCATTTAACTATAAATAATATTGCTAAATATGATTGGATGATAGCATTAGGTGATACATGTATTTCTAAAGAAGAATTTGAAGGATTGTTAACAAAAAATAAACGCTTAATAAAGATATCGGATGAGTATTTTAATGTAGATTTAAATGAAATTAAACATATTATAAAAGTATTAGAATCACTTCCTTCAGATATGAATGTAATGGACTTAATTAACCTAGCATATACAGGTACAATTAATAATGTAAAGATAGAAGTGGATGAAAATATAATTAATCAATTGCTTAGCATTAACAAGAAAGACACACCATTACCTGTAACACTAAATGCAACTCTTAGGGAATATCAGATAATCGGATATCAGTGGATACTGCAAAACTTCAACAATGACTTTGGATGTATTTTAGCCGATGATATGGGCCTTGGAAAGACATTACAGACACTTAGCGTAATCTTGCATTTTAAAGAGAATGATGAAATAAATGATTCCAAGATACTGATTATAGTTCCTACAAGCCTACTATATAATTGGCAGCATGAAATAGATAAGTTTACACCACAACTAAAAACAAGAATATATCATGGAAAACATCGAAGCTTAACTGGAAATGATTATGATATATTATTAACATCATATGGCATGATAAGATCCGATAAGAATAAATTCACAAGAAGAAAATGGTTGCTTGTCGTAATAGATGAGGCACAAAACATAAAAAATCCAACCACCAAACAATCAAAGGCCGTAAAATCAATCAAGTCAAAGTATCGCTTAGCCCTTACAGGAACTCCCATAGAAAATAGATTATCCGAGTACTGGAGTATATTTGACTTTGTAAATAAGGATTATCTTGGAAGTTTAAAGGAATTTACTAAAGAATATGCCATACCCATAGAACAAGAACATGACAGTAAAAAACTAGAACATTTAAAGAAGCTTACTCAAACATTCATACTTAGACGAATGAAGACCCAAAAGGAAATAATTAAGGATTTGCCAGAAAAGAATGTAAACGACATATACTGCAACTTAAGCCTTAAGCAAGCAGCTTTATATGAAGCAGTCCTTGATAAATACTTAGACATGATTGAATATGAACAACCAAGATATAGGCGTGGACATATACTGGAATTAATAACAGCACTAAAGCAAATCTGTAATCATCCAGCACAGTATACAAAAAACAGAAATATTAAAGCAGCTGATTCAGGTAAACTAACAACACTTATAGAAATACTTAGAACAATAATTGAAAATGATGAAAAAACATTGATATTTACACAATATGTTAAAACAGGACATATCTTAAGGCAGGTAATAGATGAAAAACTTCATATGAATGTATTGTTCTTACATGGTGGGCTTTCAAAGAAGAAACGTGACGACTACATCAGACAATTCCAAGAAGAGGATAACATTAGAATATTCATATTATCCCTTAAGGCAGGAGGTGTTGGATTAAACTTGACTGCTGCATGTAATGTAATCCACTATGACTTATGGTGGAATCCTGCAGTTGAAAACCAGGCAACCGACAGAGCATACAGAATAGGACAAAATCATAATGTAATGGTATATCGTTTTATAACAGAAAATACATTAGAAGAACATATAAATGATATTCTAAGCACGAAAAAAAAATTAACGGATAGAACAATTCAAGATACAGGTAAATTCATAACACAAATGAGTAACAGTCAGTTAAATGAATTACTCCGATTAAGATGATGAGATTTACATCAACATATAAATTCATCATGGTTATTAACTTGCTTGTAATCATGAAAATTAAAATCAATATTATTATAAAAACATAAATGATATAATGATTAAATATTTAATAATACAAATCTAATATAAAGATTATTTACTATTTAATTAAGAGAAAGGGATGAATATGGAAGAAATGATGAATATTGGTTGAAAATATAGATGTTGACTCTCTTCTTTTAACTAAGGGTAATTTGTCAAAGCCCTTTAAGAAAATGATAAATGATGGTCTCATAACCAAAGATGAAGCCCTGCAGATTCAATCACAGCTGATTGATGAATATGAAAATAAACAGGTACTTCCTGAAGGAATTGTAAGATGATTATTCTTTTTGACAACTCACACGAACCTTGACCTAACAAGTCTTCATAAAATATCCTACTTTTTAAATGAAGAGGATGTATGTGGATATTGTGGCTTTGACATTCCAGAAAATGAAAAGACTTGTCCTATCTGTGGATATAACCTGGAATATGTAAACAAAAATCAGGAAGAGAAAGTAACAGAAAGTGAAGTCAAAGAATTGCTGGCGAACTTGCTGGTGGATATGGGAAAAACAGATAAGAAAACGACTGAAATCCTATTAAATCCAGAAGATAACATTGTCTATTACCAAGATGAGGATAAACTGATAAACTATAATAATCCAGAGGATACTTTTGAACTTTATGAAGATGCTATATATATGCTTGATGAAAATAGGAAATGCTATGATAAATATGATATATGTTTCTATAAGTGCCTTGAAGGTATTCCTTGGAGTAATAGTCTGGAAGAAAGCATTGAATTTTACACAGAATTATGTGATTATCCGGATGAAGAACGTATATATCATGATCTTCTCGAAAGTAACTATGTGAGTGAATATATAATACCTGAGTACTGGGATGAAACTGCAGATTCAATTAAAAAAACAGACTTGCAGGACATACTAAGAAAGCATGGCCTGAAAGTTAGCGGTAATAAAAAAGAGTTAAGCGATAGAATTAAAGAAAATGTAAAACTTGAAAAGATAAGATATAATGATATAGAATCATTGAAAGATACTGAAGACACAATTTATCTTATCACTCCTAAAGGATACAAATACCTTGAGGATAATAAATATATAGACATAGCTGATAGTACATTATATGAATATCATTATGATGAATATAAGGAATACATTACAGAACATGAAAAAGTAGATATTATAACAAATACTATAAACTTTTTAGAGTTGCATGTTCAAAAGGAAATTAAAAACAAGAATCAATTTGATTATACTTCACACTTAAGAACACAATCACAAATATATAATCTATACTATCATAAAAAATACTTAAAAAGCTTAATAAGAGTTTTCATAGCAAACTTAAACCCATTGGATACTGATAATCCATTTTCACATCCTGATGAGCTGATAGATGAGTATATCTTAAATAAAATACAACAAGAATATGATAGGGACAAAAATAAGTTAGAAGAACTGATTAAGGATGAATACGAAAAAATAAATAATATTACAATACCATTGGATGAATTGTTAAAGAATCTTGATAGATTACTTGAAAATGATAAGATAAACAATCTGGACAAAAAATGGCAGAAAAAATACTTGAAAAATAACAATTCATTTTTATTCTAAAAAAATCTAGGATAATTTTAAATTATCCCCAACACTTGAGGTTTTACTACCTAATGAAATCATCACAAATGATAAAAAGTGATATAAATACAGAAATTTGAAGTTGATTATAATGAATAGCTGGAAATACCTATTTACCAAGAGTATACTTGAAAAGGCAGATAAGTTTAAGGGAAAAATTGATGATATTGAACACACGCCCACATCCATAAAGGCTGTGGTAAAAAGCACTCGTGAATTTAATGTTGAGCTTCTACTGGAGGAAGACCTATTTCTTGATGTTTCATGCTCATGTTCTGCTAAATCACACTGTGTACATGAAGCCATATTTCTAAAGTTCATTGATGAATACCATGAAATAGTGGATGACCATAAAAGTTACTACAATAAGAAAAATTCCTTATTAAATGAAGATACTGAGAATATATTAAAAAATATCAGCAAAACAAAACTGAATTCCTTTATAAAAAAGGAGTTTAAACAAAATCCCAAGTTCAAGTATGACTTTATTAAATATTTCAATAAAACTTCCTTAATTGATAAGAAAGCATATGAAAAGAAACTTAAAAGAATATTCAACAATGCAAAAGGCCCTGGATTTAGTTATGATGGATACTATGATATGAGATCACTTGCAAAGCCATTGAAACAATTCATGAGAGAAGACATTAAAAGACTTGTGAATCTTAAAGAATATGAATTTGCATGCAAATTATTGAATGATATAATGGATGAACTTGATAATGAAATATATCTTGATGATAAATCATTTGATAATGCTATCTATTACTATCAGGACTATGCAGATATATTGCTGGAAGAAAAGTTATCCCAAAAAAATAGAAATAAAATGCAAAAACACCTGGGCAGATTTAATTTCTTTGGATTTTAATTAGAAAACCAGTTCACATACTTAAAAATAACAAAGAGAATAATTAAAGGTACCTATACGTTGCCTAAGGATATGAAAAAAGGCACTTATGATATAACAATAGCATATCAGGGAAATACACAATCCAATGCATTGAAATATTCTCAAAAATCCTTAACCATAATCTAAGATAAGATAAACTCTTATCTTTCAAACCTATTTTTTTTGAGGTATATTATATAATTTTAAACTTCATTTCAAACAATAAAATGACTGTTAATATATTCATTAATCAACCTTCTATCTGATTATTACTTCATCTTATCAGAAGTTTGTTTAAATATTCTGTTGTTTCAAAAAAAAATAATTGGAGAGTAATTTAGATGTGTGTTACATTAAATTTATCATCACTTATCTTGGATGTTGTGGTGTAATTGACACCACCATTTACATATTTTAATTTGAAAATTGTATATGATACATTACAATTGTTTTTTTTTTGTTAATGTTATATTACTGGAAATTATTGGAGTTCACTGTTGCTTTTAATATGTTACTATCTAAATCTAATTAAGAATTGAATTGGATTATTCAGATTTTATAATGATTAATATTTGGAAATATTCATTCTAAAATACAAATCTACTTAATGAAAAGAAAGTATTTATTATTGATGAAGATTATAATAATTATTACTTAAAGGTGTTTTTCATGATTTATACTATTGAGGAAATTAAACAAAAATCTATTCCAATTGCCAAAGAATATGGGGTAAATAGTATGAGCCTATTTGGATCTTATGCTCGTGGTGAAGCAAGAGAAGATAGTGATTTGGATTTTTTAATAGATCGTGGGGAAATAAGAGGTTTATTGGATTATATGGGATTTATTCAGGATTTGGAGGATGTTTTTCATTGTCATGTTGATGTTGTATCAACTGGAATTGAGGATAAAAACTTTTTAACAATGATTAAAAAAGATGGAGTTTTAATTTATGAAAAATAATGATATTCATACTATTCAAAAAATTATTGAATACTGTGATATTGTAGATATTTTATTGGATGAATATGAAAGAGATTACCAGTTATTTCAATCATCAAAATCATTTCAACTATCTACAAGTATGTGTATAATTCAAATTGGAGAATATGTATCAAGATTATCTGATGAATTTAAAGAACAATATGATCATATTCCTTGGAAGAACATTAAGGGTATGAGAAATTTTGCTGCTCATCAATATGAACATTTTGAGTTTGAAGTTTTATGGTATACTATAACCAAAGAGTTACCTGAATTAAAAGATAATTTATTAAAATTAGTATAAAAACAATAATTATTAAGATTTAATATGTTGTAAAATTGTATAGGCTTTTTTTTCGAAAAAAAAATAATTGGAGAGTAAATTTAGATGTGTGTTACATTAAATTTATCATCACTTATCCTGGAGGTAATGGTGTAATTAACACCATCATTCACATAATTTAATTTGAAAATTGCATATGATGCATTGTTACAATTGTTTTTTGTTAATGTTATATTATCACCATCTGTAAATTTTACTCTTATTTCATGTTCTTCTATTAGATTTTCAATGATTTCTTAAATAAAATGATAATTATTGAAAATACATATTTACTTTCTAATTTATCGCAACTTTTTCAAACTTTTAAAATATGTGATTGGATGTGGGAGAGAATCTAAGTTAACTTTTAATCAATTGGTTGAATTCGCTAATTATATGATGAATCATATATTATGATTCAAACAGAAGTATTACGATATATTTGATGTTGTAAGAAAAGAATTATCTTTAAATCCATGTTGTTTTTTTTTTGTTATTGTCAATGTTGTCAATTTTTGATTGATAATATGGTTGTTTTTATTGATTATATTTTTATTGGTTTTTGGTGTTATTTTTTTATGGTTTTGTTGTTTGTTGTTTATTTTATTTGGTGGTTATTTTAATTATTTATGGTTTATTTATATAGTATTGTTTTTTTATTTTTTTATTCTTTGTTTTTTTTGTTATTGTCAATGTTGTCAATTTTTGATTGATAATATGGTTGTTTTTGTTGATTATATTTTTATTGGTTTTTGGTGTTATTTTTTTATGGTTTTGTTGTTTGTTGTTTGTTTTATTTGGTGGTTATTTTAATTATTTATGGTTTGTATATATAGTACTAGTTTCAAATTAATCTAGTATTACTTTTATTTAAAATTTTAATATATTATCAATATTTTTTCAATTTTTGGTACTATTTGTTATAAAAACTATTCTTAAAACAACATAATAATTTATTTAAATTAAATAAATATAATTATTGATAGTTTTTACTAGTTTAATAACAGTTTTAATTTATTTTTGGGATATTTACTAATAGTTAATTTTATATACTTCAAAATACAATATTAAATTAAACTTTAATTTACTGATGTTATTATCATTTCAAGTGTAAATTAATTAATTATAATATCATTAATACAATTATTAGGTTTTGTTATGAAATATAAAATTTTTGTCAGTAGTGTTCGAAGAGAATTTGAACAAGAAAGAAAATTTATTAAGCAAGAGATAGAAAATGATTATGTTTTAAGTAATTTTTTTGAGGTTTATCTCTTTGAAGAAGAATCTGCATCAGGTTTAGCTCCTGAAAAATTATATTCCGAAGAAGTAATTAATTCTGATATTTACATTGGATTAATTGGTTCAGATTATGGGAGTATATTGGAATCAGGTATTTCTCCAACTGAATGGGAGTATGATTTGTATAACAAAACACATAATGATGCTTTGATTTATATAAAAGATGTGAATTATAGGGATGAAAAAACTAAGAAGTTCATGGAAAAAATAAGAACGCATAGTTATAAAAGATTTAAAGATCGTTATGATTTAATTTTATTAATTAAAAAAAGTTTAGTGGATTTCATAGATAAAAATTTAAGAAATCATAGGGCTTTTGATTATGAAATATTATCTAATTCTTCATGTGATGATGTGGATATGGAAGCATTAGACTTGTTTTTTAATGTTTTGGAGTATGAACCTATTGAAAAAATAAGGGATGAAAAAGGATTGAAAAATGTATTGTCTACAATTCATGCAGGGGAATATGAAAATGGAGAATTTAGGTTGAATACTGCAGGAGCATTATTTTTTGCTAAAGATATTTCAAAGTTTAACATATCACATCAAGTAAAAATGGTTCGTTTTTTTGATGAGGAAGGAATAAATACTTTTGAAAAAGCTGAATATAATTTATCTATTTTAAAGTTATTAAAAGAAGCAGAATTATTTTTTAATAAAACATTGGTTAACATTTCTCAAATTAAAAGTTTTAAACGAAAAACAATGCAGCAATATCCATTTGAAGCGATACGTGAAGCCCTTGTAAATGCTTTAGCTCATAGAGATTATACAATAACTACAGCTTCAATAACATTTTATATATATAATAATCGAATAGAAATAAGAAGTCCTGGACGTTTAGTATATCCATTAACAATTTCTGAACTTGAAGAAAATAAACCTATACACAGAAATGAAGCTATATGTAACATATTTTCAAAAACAAAATATATGGAACACGTTGGTACTGGAATTAAAAGGATGAAAGATGCTATGAAAGCATATGGATTAAATGAACCAGAATTTGCTGAAAATGGTTTATTTTTTGAAGTAATTTTTAGATCTGATAATAATTATAATAAATTAAATAATAGGCAAAAAGAGTTTTTAAGATTCGTAGATAAATCAGAAATAACAATAAAAGAGTATATGTTGATGTTTGACATTGTTAGAAATACTGCTACAAATGATTTAAATGAATTAGTAGAAGAAAATATATTGGAAAAAACTAAGAAGGGTAAGCAGATTATTTATAAAAAAATAAATAATAATTAATATTCTTTTTCAAAATAGTTATTTGATAATTACCAAATAAAATGTTGAGTTAATATTATCAATTAAATATATGGGTGGATTAAAATTAAAGAATTTTCTATTGAAGAAATATTCAATATTTGAAAATTATTTCTGATAATTGAAAACAAATATATAAAAATATTTTAGAAAGTGTTTGATATGGGTGAACTTTCTCGGTTGCCAAATATTGGCAAGGTGATTGAAGGACAATTAAATGATGCTGGAATATATACTGTTGATGAATTAATGGATCTTGGAAGTATAGAAGCATGGCTTAAAATCAGGGATGTTGATGAAAGTGCATGTATACATAGATTACGGGCATTGGAGGGTGCTATTCAAAATATTCGTAAACAGGACTTATCTGATGATAAAAATAATTTAAGAGATTTTTATAATAACTTTAAAAAATAATAAAAAAGATTTTTTTAAGTAAATTAATAACTTAAAAACTCATAATCTTTCTATTTATATCTTTTTTCTTATCTTTGGCAATATCCACATTATAACTAGTGACAAGAGGCAGCTTATGATTATTGCTGGTGGATATGCAAGATACCCTATTATCATTCCGATTAATACTATGATTATTGTTGAGATGTATGTATCATCCTTTCCTAATGCCAACTGTAGTGCCATATTTGCAGGATCTGATTGCTTAAGATATTTTGCTATTAATGTTGATAGCAGTGCCGTTACTATGAAGCTTAGTCCATACATGAACTGTGGGAAGAACAGGTTGAAGTTTCCTGCTACAAATGTAGTAAGGTATGGTAGGAATGAAAATACAAATAATGTTATTCCCATCGACCAGATTACCTTATGGTCAATCTTGTTTACTATGCTGAAGAGGTTGTTGTTGTAGTTCCAGAAGTTAAAGCATACTATGAAGCTTATTGCATATATGATAAATTCATATTTCATTTCAAACAGTGATTGCCATGTTCCCTCTGGTGCCAGTGGAATTTCTAGTACGATGATTGTTATGATGATTGCAAGTATTGCATCTATTAATGCTTCAAATCTTTCAGTCTCCATTGTTACACTTCCTTGTTAGTCGTCCAACAATTATCCACATTACTACTGATATTAGACAGCAGATGTATATTCCTGGTGTGTATATTGTATATGTTAATATGAATCCTATTACTATGATAAGGGCTGGTATGTTGTATAATATTTGATTATATTCCAAATCTTGGATTGTGCTGTGTGGATTGCTTCTTCTTATTGTATAGTTTGCTATTGTATTTAGTATGTGTGTTAAGATAAATATCAGTCCAAATGTTGTCTCGGCAGGTATTGAATTTACATGATTTGCAAGCCATATTGTAAAGTAGGGAAGCAGTGATATGATGAATGTCATCAGTCCATAAATCCATAGTGTGGAGTTGTCAATGTTGTCTACTGATTGAAGCAGATTATGATTGGAATACCATATATTGTATAGTATCAGAAAGCTTATCAAGTATGCAATATAGATGCTGCTAAGCTCCAGCATGCCCTCTGGTGTAGGTGTTTGTGGCTGGGGTATCTTCAATATCAGTACTGTTATGATTATTGCAATTATTGCATCAAAAAATGTTTCAAATCTACTTGTTTGCATATTATAATATTTTATCATTTTATAATATAACTCTTTCATTTATAAAAAAAAGTATATGTGATTGGTGGTTAGTTAATCTACTCATATTATGATTGTGTTAGTTTGTATGTATCTCTGGATATGTATTATAATATCATGTTTAATCCTAAAAGCAACAATAACAATACAATATTCAGTGCCGTAAATACAAGCAGATATCTGAGCTTGTGTTTGCTGTATTGGTGTATGATCATGTTGAATGATATGAGATTAGCCATTGATGCAACAAGTGTTCCAAATCCTCCAATGTTTATTCCTATGATGATGGCCTCGTAGTTGTTGCTGAATGCACTAAGCAGCATTGCCGATGGAACATTGGATATGACCTGTGATATGAGAATGCCTGAGACTATCTCATTTCCTACTATCATCTGCTTAAATAACATATTGACTAATGGTATGTTCTGTAGGTTTCCCATCAGTATAAACAGTGCAATAAATGTCAAAAGCAGATAATAATCAACGCCCAGTATAACTCTCTGGATGAAGTTATTCCATTTTATTTCTATCTTATTCATGGATGGAAGGATTATATCCTTCTTTGGAATAAACATTAGTGCTACTATGAGAAATATTGCTGATAGGATTACATATGGAAGTAGTATTAAAAAGAATGCCTTAAATGATATGCCTGATATTGTATATATCACAATATTGTGTGGTGAGCCTGTAGGCAGCATCATACATCCTACATTTGCAGCTATTGTCTGTAATGATACAGTTGGTATTATTAAGTCCTTATGATTTATCTTCTTCAATGAAAGGATTGCAAAGGGTACGAATATAATTAGTGCTATGTCATTTGTAATAACTATTGAACTTATAAAACAGATAAATACCAGTATGAATACTAATCCTCTTGTATTTCCAGTTCTGGTTAAGAGCTTTCTTACCATAACTTCAAATACTGTCAGGTTCTTAAGTATCTCAACAAACAGCATTATAACAAGTAGAAGCAGTAGTGTATTCCAGTTGATGTAGTTGATGTAGCTGCTGTTTGGATGTACAAAAAAGCATGATATAACTGCAAGGACGGATGATATTGAAAGTACTGGTTCTGTTCTTATAAAATTAATTATCTTATCGATTGCTCGAGTCATAATATTATTTTTATAGGAAATAATATAATAGCTTTTTTATTTGAATGTATTATTGTGTGGTGTGGCTGTTATCATTATTTATGGTGTTGGATTTGGATAAACAGTAAAAAAATGTATATGGGGGTGATGTTTGTATAATAAGGTTATTTGTTGGAGTTGATGGAATTAATAGTAATCTTGTATAATGTCCTTTTGAAGTGGTCAAGTTCCTCCTTGCTTAGGAAGTTGCATGTTGTGTTTTCCCATTCATCCTCCAAGTTCTTAATCTCCAGGGCTATATTTATTCCCTTATCTGTTAAGGATATGAAGTTTTGTCTGCGATTGTTCTCATCAACTTCTCTGTTTATGATATTCTTATTTTCAAGATTTCTCACTGTTCTTGCAATGGTTCCCTCTGTAATGTAGAAGCTTTCAGCTATTTCATGCTGTGTTTTTGGCCCGTCATGGTATAGTTTCATGATTATGGGATGTTCACCTGCGGTTATGTCATGTTCTTCAACATTATGCTTCAGGTATAATATGTGTTGTCGGTATATCGTTGAGAATATGAAACTTACTGGAAAATTGTTAATATTGTCTTCTGTGAATTCTTCTGGTATCTTCATCTTAATCACTATTAATATAATTATACACAATTTTATTTATACTTGTGGACTGTCATTTTCTAATCTTTTTATCCTATTGTAATATACCTCAAATACTCCTAATGCCATAACAGATCCTATTATTGCACCAAGTACCAGTCCAATATATATTCCATATGCTCCAAAGCCCATTATATATGTGAGTATATATGCAATTACAAGTACCAGTACAAGTTCTCTAAGAACTGTTAAAAGTAGAGATATTGTTCCTTTTCCCATTCCCTGAAATACTGATGCACAGCTTAATCCTACAGGTACGCCTACTATGAATATTGCAATTATTCTAAGTATATGTGCAATTGTCTCTCCAAGATGTGCACTTGTAGCAGAGTAACTGAATATGAATGCTATCTGTGGTGCAAAGATTTCAATCAGCACTACCAATATGATGGATATGATTAATCCTAACTTAATTGAATAGTAACAGGCAGTCTTAAGCTTCTGGTAATCCTTAGCACCATATGCTACACCAGCTACTGTAATTGCAGCCGTTCCAATTCCCACTGCAGGCATTATGCCAACCTGTATTATACTCCATGCGGCAGTGTATGCTGCAACAACGGTGGTGTCTGCAACCCCTATGAGCATTGCATTCATTATAATCGATATCAATGATATGATAAGCTGTTCCACACTAGCCGGCAGTGATACGCTAATCAACTGTTTCATGATAGTATTGTCATATTTGAATTGGCTTCTGTTGAGGTCTACATATGTATCCTTCTTGATAAACATCCAATAGATCATCATCAGCATAGCAGCAAGAGCTGATAGTATTGTTGCAATTGCAGCTCCATCTACTCCCCATCCTAATGTATATATAAAGATTGGGTCTATTATCATGTTCAGTATTCCTGTAAATGTAAGTGCTATGGTTGCACGTTTGACATCTCCTTCTGCTCTTAATTGACTTGATAATATGCCGTTGAATATTATGGTAAATGATCCTATTATTATGATTGCAGCATAGGCTCTTGCATATGAAAGTACACTTCCGGCTCCCATCAATATGAGTATCTGGTCTAGAAATGGAAGTAATAGGACAGGTATTAGTATGGACAGTACTAGTGCTATTAGTACTCCATGCAATGCACTGTTTGATGCATTGGCTTTGTCTTGAGCTCCTATGTATCTGGATATAAGTGAATTTGCACCTGCTCCAAATCCATTTGCAAGTCCTCCTACTATGATAAACAGTGGTGTGACAAATCCTATTGCCGCCAATGGGTCTGCTCCTAGTCCTGCTACCCATACTCTGTCAACCATATTATATACCATATTCAGTACCAATGTAAGTATCATTGGCCATGCAATGCTTCTGATAGCAATTTTCGGATCGCCTCTTATTAGATCTACCTTGTTGTTTGTTTTGTTCTGATTCAAATTTTCACTTCCTATATTATTAAATAAAAATACTTTCAATTATTATCAAGTAAATTATTGCTTAGATAACTATTGCTTGAGCAACTATCTATAACTTAATTAAAACATAGTATATAAAACTATTGATATGACTATCCATATAATTAAAAACAACAAAATAGCTACAATAAATATCAAAAACAACAATGACTTATACATTTCAAAAACAACCATTAATAAGTCAATTACTAATAGCTTAAACTTCATTTTTTATTAAAATCCAAAAAATTTTTAATATCTTCATCCTATATATAAA
>SUTR01000050.1 GCA_015062825.1 Methanosphaera stadtmanae | reverse complement strand
GAGTTATATATTGGAGGTCTTGGTGTAGGTAAAGGTTACTACAATATGCCGGAAAAAACTGAAGAGGTATTCCTGACTATAAATGGTATTCCATACTATCGTAGTGGTGACTATGCAATAGAATTATCTAATGGTGAAATTGATATACAGGGAAGAATTGACAACCAGATAAAACTCAGAGGACTAAGAATAGAAATAGGAGAAATAGAATCCAACATTAACAAGTATTCATCAATAAAACAGGCAGTAGTGGTAATTAAGGAAATAAATAACAATGATCATTTATGTGCATATTATACAGCAGAGGATGATGTCGATACGAATGATTTAAAAGAATTCCTAAAAGACAAGTTAACAAAGTACATGGTACCTACGGCTTATATGCAGTTGGATGAAATGCCACAGACACCAAATGGTAAGATAGATCTTAAAGCATTGCCAGAACCAAAATTAGACCTTGAAAACATTAAACCAGGAAATGAAACAGAGGAAAAACTCTACACTATAGCAGTAGACCTCATAAACACAGACCAATTCGGAGTTACTGATGATTTGTATGCAATTGGATTTACATCATTAACATTGATGAAATATAATTCATTAATCTATGCAGAAATGGGGGTAAACATAGATATCTCAGTTTTATTCAATAATCCAACAATCAGAAATCTTGCACAGGAAATTGAAGATACTGCTGAGGGCTCTGATTTAGAAGAATACATGAAATTAGCAGATACTCTTGAGTATTTCCCATTGACTGAAAATCAGTTAGGTGTATACTATGAATGTATGCAAAACCCGGATGAAATAAGATACACCATGCCAACAGTCTTAAGATTTGATAATGATATTGATGCAGGCAGATTAAAAGAGGCAGTTATTGAAACTATAAAAGCACATCCTTATCTTAAAACAAGAATTGTTCTTGATGAAGACGGCGAACTTAAACAGAAAAGAAGTGATGATACACATATAGATGATATTGAAATTGTTGAAGTTGATTCAATTAGTGATGATGAAATCTTAGCCAATGATGTTCAAGCATTCCACTTTGGTGAAGAACAATTATTCAGATTTAATATATATGATACAAAAACTGAAACAGTATTATTCACTGATTTCCATCATATAATCACTGATGGAGTATCACAGATTAATTTAATCACTAATATAGTTAATGCTTATGAAGATAAAGATTTATCACAGGAAATAGTGGATGGATATGTTTACAGTCTCATTGAAGAGGATGCTAAAAACAGTAAAACTTACATTGAATCCAAAGAATTCTTTGATGAAAAATTATCACAGGAAATTGAATCAACAGTACTAACACCAAATCTAAATGGAAATCCTGATGAAGGTAAAATAAAAAGTGTCTCTGACATAATGGACTCAAAGCTTGCCCGAGAATTATGTAATAAATATTCATTAAGTCAAAATGCATTAATACTATCTGCATTAACATTAACATTAAATAAATATGCATTCACTGATAAAACATTAATAACAAGTATATTTAATGGAAGATCCAACCCATATTACTATGATACTCAAGGGTTCCTGGTTAAAACACTACCATTAATATTCAATAATGAAAACAGACAAGAAACTATTAAAGAATTCATATATGGTGTAGACGAAGTATGGAAAGATACAATAAGTCATAGTGAATATCCATATACTAAGATTGCTGAAAAGTACCAGTTAAAACCAGAATTCTTCTTTACATACCAGGAATTCCTGGATACAGATGATATGACAATCAATGATAAAGAGTATCAAATGTACGAATTGATGGACGAAAACTTGTTGGCAGCAGACTATAAAATAGATTTCAGTGTATTTGTATATGAAAATAAATTCGAATTTAAAGTAGATTATAACAATCAATTGTATACAGAAGAATATATTAAAACATTCCTAAATTCATTGAAATATGTTTTAGAACAATTTAATAATTCAAATATTGAAAAAGAAAAAATATGTGATATTGAACTGGAAAGTCAACTTGAAATACCTACCTTTACCTCTGTGGAAACTCCTATTATTCATGAACGTTTTGAAAAACAGGTTGAAGCAAATCCTGATAATGTTGCACTTGTTACAAGTGATGCTACTTTAACGGCAGGTGAGCTAAATAAGAAGGCAAATCGTATTGCAAATGCTCTTATCAAGAAAGGTGTTAAACCTAAGAATAATGTTTTAGTAATGCTTCATAGGGATAGTAACTTGATTGCTGCTATATTGGGTATTTTGAAGGTTGGTTGTGCATATATTCCTATTGACTTGGAGTATCCTCAGGATAGAATCGATTATATCTATAAAAACAGTCAAGCTGATTACATAATATCTGATGAAAATAAAGATAACTCCTTGAATATAAAAGAATTACTCAAAGAAACTAATACTTCAAATCCTGATGTAGAGGTATCATCCGATGATACTGCTTATATGATTTATACTAGTGGTTCTACGGGTAATCCTAAGGGTGTGATGATTTCTCATGAGAATATTTGTAATCAGGTGCAGAATCCTAAATCACAGTATAATAGTTTACTGTGTCTTGCAACAGTATCATTTGATGTATCGGTGGATGATATATTAACTTCACTTTCTAATGGTTTGAAACTTATACTGGCCAGTGATATGCAGATTAAAAATATTCCTGAGTTAATTGAGTTAATAAGGGAAGAAAAACCTGAAGTTTCTGAGATTACGCCTTCCAGGTTAGCTTCATACCTGGAAGTGCCTGATTTCTGTAAAGTAATTGAATGTCTTAAGTGTTTATTCCTTGGTGGTGAGCAGTTCTCTACTAAAGTATATGAGACTTTCAGAAAGTACTCTGATGCTATAGTGTATAATAGTTATGGTCCAACGGAGACTACTATCACATCTAACAACAAGCAAGTAACTGATGTTGATGATATAACTGTGGGAACTCCATTAGAAAACTATGTTACTGATGTACGTGATATTGATGGAAAACTACTTCCACAGGGAGTTATGGGAGAGTTATATATTGGAGGTCTTGGTGTAGGTAAAGGTTACTACAATATGCCGGAAAAAACTGAAGAGGTATTCCTGACCATAAATGGTATTCCATACTACCGTAGTGGTGACTATGCAATAGAATTATCTAATGGTGAAATAGACATACAGGGAAGAATTGACAACCAGATAAAACTCAGAGGTTTACGTATAGAAATAGGTGAAATCGAATCAAGTATAAACAAGTATCCATCAATAAAACAGGCAGTTGTAGTAATTAAGGAAATAAACAATAATGATCACTTATGTGCATATTATACAGCAGAAGAGGCTATTGACACTGCCGATTTAAAAGAATTCCTAAAAGACAAGTTAACAAAATACATGGTCCCTACAGCTTATATGCAGTTGGATGAAATGCCACAGACACCAAATGGTAAAACCGATCAAAAAGCATTACCAGAGCCTAAACTGGATCTTGAAAATATTAAACCAGAAAATGAATTGGAAGAAAACCTCTACACAATAGCAGTAAATCTCATAAACACGGATCAATTTGGAGTAACTGATGATTTATATGCAATAGGATTTACATCATTAACATTGATGAAATATAATTCATTAATCTATGCAGAAATGGGAGTAAACATAGATATTTCAGTATTGTTTAACAATCCAACAATCAGAAATCTAGCACAGGAAATTAAAGATAAAGAAGAAGATTCTGGTTTAACTGAGATAATTGAATCAGTAAAAGATATGGATTACTTACCATTAACTGATAATCAGTTAGGTGTATACTATGAGTGTATGCAAAACCCTGATGAAATAAAATACACCATGCCTACCACCATGAGATTAGATCATGATGTTGATGTAGATAAATTAAAAGAAGCAGTTATAGAAACTATAGAAACACATCCTTATCTTAAAACAAGAATTATCATTGATGAAGAGGGTGAACTTAAACAGAAAAGATGTGATGATGTTCCTGTAGATGAAATTGAAATAGTAGAAGTAGATTCAATTAGTGATGAAGAAATAATTGAAAACGATGTTAAGGCATTCCACTTTGGTGAAGAACAGTTATTCAGAGTAAAAATCTATAAAACATCTTCTGAAATAGTTCTATTCACAGATTTCCATCATATGATTACTGATGGTGTATCACAAATTAATTTCTTTGATGATATTGCTAATAGTTATGAAGGAAATAATCTTAGTAAAGAAATTGTAGATGGTTATGTATACAGTCTTCTTGAAAACAATCTTAAAAATAGTGATGACTATATTAAAGCTAAGAAATTCTTTGATGAAAAACTGTCACAGGAAATTGAGTCAACAGTATTAACACCAAATCTAAGTGGAAATCCTGATGAAGGTAAATTACAAGCGGTTATTGAAACAATTGGTGCTGAAAAAGTTAAAGAATTTTGTAATCGTCATTCATTTAGTCAAAATTCATTATTCTTATCAGTTCTTTCATTAACCTTAAACAAGTACACATTCAGTGATAAAACATTGATAACAACAATATTTAATGGAAGATCCAGTCCATATTACTATGACACTCAAGGATTCCTGGTAAAAACATTACCAATAATACTTAATAATGAAAATAGAGGAGAAACTATTAAAGAATTCATAAATAGTACTGATGAATTGTGGAAAGAAACTATAAGTAACAGTATTTATTCTTACTCAAATATAGCAGAAAATTATCAGTTAAAACCTGAATTTTTCTTCACATATCAGGAATTCTATGGCACAGAACCTCGTATCATAAACGGCAAAGTTTATGAGGAAAAAGAACTAATTTCAGAGGACTTGGTTGCAACAGAATATAAAATTAACTTTGATATTGATGTTACAGAGGATAAAATTGATTTCATAATAGCATATAATGATCAATTGTATAGCAGAGATTATATTGAAACATTTATAAATTCGATGAAACTGGTATTAAAACAATTCATTGAAAATGATGTAAATGATTTAAGGATAGGGGAAGTAGAGTTAGATACTAGTGATAAGATACCTACTTTCACTAAATTAGAGGTGCCATTTATTCATAAACGCTTCGAAAAACAAGTTGAATCAAAACCTGAAAGTATTGCATTAGTATCAGAAGGTATTGCATTATCTAACAATAATCTTAACATTAAAGCAAATCGTATAGCTAATGCTATTATTAAAAGGGGTGTTAAAAGAGGAAGTAATGTTTTAGTAATGCTTCCAAGAAACAGTAATCTAATAGCTACGATTATAGGTGTTTTAAAGGCAGGATGTACATTTATTCCTATTGATCTTGAATATCCTAAAGAACGTATAGATTATATCTATGAAAACAGTCAGGCAGATTACATTATTTCTGCTGATGGAAAATCTGATAATACTTTGGACATTTATGATTTACTTGAAGAAAAAAATACTTCAAATCCTCAAATAGATATATCACCAGATGATACTGCTTATATGATTTATACTAGTGGTTCTACTGGAAAACCTAAGGGTGTGATGATATCACATGAGAATGCATGTAATGAAACAGAAGCAAATCCTAAATGTGAATATGATAATCTGTTAAGTATTGCAACTATTGCATTTGACACATCCCTGGAGGATATACTAACAGGTATTACCAATGGAATCAAGATAATCCTTGCAGATGATACGGAAATTAAGAATGTGGTTGATTTAACAAGATTAATTAAGGAAGAAGAACCTGAAGTAATGGAATTTACTCCTTCAAGATTATTATCCTACCTTGAAGTAGAGGAGTTCTGTGATGCAATAAGCTGTGCTAAGTGTATTGTAATGGGTGGTGAACAGTTCTCAGCCAAAGCATTTGAAGAAGTTAAAAAATATACTGATGCTAAGGTATACAACAGTTATGGACCAACAGAAGCAACAATAGCATCCAACTACAAAGAAATCACCGATGCTGAACATATTACAATAGGTAAAGCATTACAAAACTATATAACAGAGGTAAGAGATATTGATGGAAAATTACTACCTCATGGTGTAATGGGGGAATTATACATTGGTGGACTTGGTGTAGGTAAAGGATACTATAACATGCCTGATAAGACAGAAGAAGTATACTTAACAATCAATAACATTCCATACTATCGTAGTGGTGACTATGCAATAGAATTATCTAATGGTGAAATAGACATACAGGGAAGAATAGACAACCAAATCAAGCTCAGAGGTTTACGTATAGAAATAGGTGAAATAGAATCAAACATCAACAAATTCAACAATATTAAAAATACTGTTGTTGTAATAAAAGAAATCAACAACAACGACCACCTATGTGCATATTATACAGCAGAAAAAGAAATAGACAAGGATTCATTAAAAGAATTCTTAAAAGAAAGATTGACATATTACATGGTTCCAACAGTATTCATGCAATTGGATGAAATTCCACAATTGCCTAATGGTAAAACTGATACTAAAAAATTACCAGAACCAAAATTAGAACTGGAATATGTCCAACCTGAAAATGAAACGGAACAAACATTATTCGATATAGTTTCAGAGTTGATTGAAACAGATAAATTTGGAGTAACCGATGATTTATATGCTATAGGATTTACTTCATTAACCTTAATGAAATTAAACACCTTAATATATAAACAAATGAATGTTAATTTGGATATTTCAGTATTATTCAATAATCCAACCATCAGAAAACTTTCTGAAGAAATACATAATGATGAAGGATCATCTAACTTAGATAAATTTATTAAAATGGTTGATACTCAGGAATATTTCCCATTAACAGAAAATCAGTTAGGTATATACTATGAATGTATGCAAAGTCCTGATGAAATAAGGTATACCATGCCTGCAGTTTCAAGATTTGACCATAACATTGATGCCGAAAAATTAAGAGAAGCAATTATTAAAACAATTGAAGCACATCCATATCTAAAAACAAGAATAGTAACTGCAGATGATGGCTCATTAAAACAATACAAAAACATTGATGCTAAAATAGAGGATATAGAGATTGTTCATGTTGATACAATCACTGATAAAGAAATCTTTGACAACGATGTGAAAACATTTTCATTAGATGATGAACAATTATTCAGATTCAAAATATATGAAACACCCGATGAAATTCTGTTATTCAGTGATTTCCATCATATAATTACAGATGGTCAATCACAGGCACTGTTGTTTGAAGAAATTGGAAAAGCTTATGAAAATAAAGATATTGAAGAGGAAATCATTGATGGTTATGTATTTAGTCTTATTGAAAATGACTTACAAAACAGCAAACGATATGAATCTGCTAAAAAATACTTTGATGAGAAATTATCGCAGGAAATTGATTCAACTGTTTTAACACCTGATCTTAACGGAAACCCTGATGAAGGAATATCTAAAACAGTTTATATGAGAATGGATTTAAGTCAAATGAATGAGTTCTGTTTAAAACATTCAATCGGACACAATTCATTAGTAATGTCTGCTATTATATTGAGCTTAAATAAGTTTACTTATAGTGATAAAACATTAATTACAACAATATTTAATGGAAGAACAAATCCTAATTATTTCAATACGCAAGGGTTCTTAGTTAAAACACTACCATTAATATTGAAAAATGAAAATAGAGAACAAACAATTGAAAATTTCATAAAATCAGTTGATAAAACATGGATTGATTCAATAAACAACAGTATTTATCCATATACTCGGATTGCAGATGAATACCAGTTAAAACCAGAATTTTTCTATTCCTATAATGAAGGTTCTGCTTCTGAAAGTCTTGTAATAAATGGTAAAGTTTATGATAATTCTGAATTGAATGGTGCCAGCATAGAAACAGAATATAAAATAGATGTTAGCGTATTGAAACAGGATACTTCAATAGGTTTTGCTCTTGACTATAATGACCAATTATACTCTGAAGGATATGTTCAAAAATTCCTGGATTCTATTAAAACGGTCTTATACCAATTTATGGACAATGATATTAAGACGATGAGAATCTGTGATGTAGAAATTGAAAATACTAAAGAAGTTCCAACATTCATACCTCTTGAAAATCCATTAATTCATAAACGTTTCGAGGCACAAGTAGAAAGTAAACCTGATGAGATAGCATTAGTTTCTGATGAATTTAAATTGACTTATAAACAATTAGATGAGTTAAGTAACAAAGTTGCTAATGGATTGATTCAACGGGGAGTTAAACCAAAACATAATGTTTTAATAATGCTTCCTCGTACCAGTAATCTTATTGCATCAATACTTGGTGTTTTAAAGGTGGGCTGTGGATTTATTCCAATAGATCTGGAATATCCTAAGGAAAGAATAGAGTACATTTATGAAAACAGTGAAGCAGATTACATAATTTCTAATGAAAGTTATGAAACATCATTAGATATCGAAGAGTTACTTGCAAATGAAAATATAGAAGCTCCAAAAATAGAAGTATCACCTGATGATACTGCGTATATGATTTATACTAGTGGTTCTACTGGAAAACCTAAGGGTGTGATGATATCACATGAGAATGCATGTAATGAAACAGAAGCAAATCCTAAATGTGAATATGATAATCTGTTAAGTATTGCAACTATTGCATTTGACACATCCCTTGAGGATATTATTACTGGTCTAACAAATGGAATCAAGATAATATTTGCAAATGATACAGAGATTAAGAATGTGGTTGATTTAACAAGATTAATTAAACGGGAAAAACCTGAAGTAATGGAATTTACTCCTTCAAGATTATTATCCTACCTTGAAGTAGAGCAATTTTGTGAAGCAATAAGCTGTGCTAAGTGTATTGTAATGGGTGGTGAACAGTTCTCAGCCAAAGCATTTAATGGAGTTAAAGAATATACTGATGCTAAGGTATACAACAGTTATGGACCAACAGAAGCAACAATAGCATCAAACTACAAAGAGATAACAAACTCCGAAAACATTACCATAGGTAAAGCACTTAAAAACTATATAACAGAGGTAAGGGATATTGATGGAAAACTACTTCCACAGGGAGTAATGGGGGAATTATACATTGGTGGACTTGGTGTAGGTAAAGGATACTATAATATGCCAGAAAAAACACAGGAAGTATACCTCACGATAGATGACATTCCATACTACCGTAGTGGAGACTATGCAATAGAACTGTCAGATGGTGACATTGACATAAAAGGAAGAATAGACAATCAAATCAAACTCCGAGGTTTACGTATAGAAATTGGGGAAATAGAATCCAATATATCAAGATTCCCTAATATTAAAAATAATGTTGTTGTAATAAAAGAAATAAACAATAACGAACATTTATGTGCATACTTTACTGCTGAGGAAGATATTGACATTAAACTCTTAAAACGATATCTGCAAAGTAAATTAACCAAGTATATGGTTCCAACCATCTTCATGCAACTTGAAGAAATTCCACAAACACCTAATGGTAAAACAGACATTAAGGCATTGCCTGAACCATCATTATCATTAGAGTTTGTAGAACCTGAAACTGAAACTGAGAAAAAATTATACAAACTTGTTTCATCACTTACAAGTGCTGAGGATTTTGGTATTACAGATGACTTATATACTCTTGGATTCTCATCATTAACCTTGATGAAATTAAATTCATTAATTTACAATGAAACAGATGTAAACATTGAAATAACAGATTTATTCAACAGTCCTACAATTCAAAGTCTATCAGATAAAATAGATAATAACATATATACCAATATAGATATTAAGGGTATTGTCAATGATGCACAGACAATGGACTTATTCCCATTGACATCTAATCAGTTAGGTATTTATTATGAATGTATGCAGACACAGGAAATTAAATACACTATGCCATCGGCCATACACTTTGGTAATGATATTGATGCATTTAAACTTAAACATGCAATAATGGATACTATAGAGGCTCATCCATATCTTAAGACAAGAATTATCACAACAAGTGAGGGTGAGTTAAGACAAAAACGCTGTGATGATGTAGAAATTGATGATATTGAAATTGTGGAAGTAGATTCAATTACTAATAAGCAGATGATGGAGAATGATATTAAATACATGCCATTAGAAGATAATCAATTATTCAGATTTAAAATTTATAAAACTCCAACTGAAACAGTGTTATTCACAGATATTCATCATATAATCACTGATGGGGCTTCACTGGATATTCTCTTTGAAGATATAATCAGTAAGTATAATGGTGAAGAAATCAGTTCTGAAATTGTAGATGGATTTGCATACAGTTTAATTGAAGAGCAACTTAGTGAAAATGAAGTTTCAAAAGAGTATTATAAAAATAAATTTGCAGAAGGTTTTGAATCAACTGTATTAACTCCAAATCTAAATGGAAATCCAGATGAAGCAGAAATTAAACTTGTTGGAGATTCAATAAACTCTAACTTTGTAAGATTATTCTGTCAAGACCATTCCATAAGTCCAAACGTACTCTTTATGAGTGTTTCATTATTGGCTTTGAATAAGTTCACTTTCTCTGATAAGGCATTGATAACAACTATCTTCAATGGCAGGTCCAATTCAAATTACTATAATACTCAGGGGATGCTGGTTAAAACTCTTCCAATAATGGTTAATAGTGACCATAGGGAAATGTTAATTGAAGACTTCATTACTTTGGTTGATAAGACTTGGAAGGATTCATTAGTACATAGTAATTATCCTTATACTAAACTTTCAGAAGAATATCATTTAAAACCTGAATTCTTCTATGCATATCATGGGGCATTTGAAACAGATAATCTGGAATTAAATGGAAATACTTATAAAATGGAGGAACTTGATGGAACTGTAGCAACAGATTATAAGATTAACTTGGATGTATATGATGATGGTGAAAATATTGGAATATATATTGAATATAATAATCAACTTTATTCTAAGGATTATGTTGAAAAATTCCTAGAAGCCATTAAATACATATTAGTCCAATTCTTCGTAAATGATATGGATAAATTAAGAGTTAATGATATTGAACTTGCAGAAAACTTATTATTGCCTGAGTTTGAAGAAGTAATCAATCCGTTCTTGCATAAACGTTTCGAGCTACAGGTTGATCAGAAACCTGATGAAATTGCTCTGGTTGCATGTGATAATTTGTTAACTTATGATGAGCTTAACAGTAGGGCAAATCGTATAGCTAATGCTTTAATCAATAGGGATGTGAAAGCAGGAAGCAATATTTTAATCATGCTCCCTCGTACTAGTGACCTGATAGCTTCAATACTTGGCGTATTAAAAGCAGGTTGTGCATTCATACCACTTGATTTAAAGTTCCCAAAAGAAAGAATAGACTACATATATGATAATAGTCAAGCAGATTACATAATTAATGAAGATGGCCTAGCAATAAATTCATTATCTATATGTGAACTGCTAGAAGAGGACAACACAAATAATCCAAATATAGAAATTACATCTGATGACCTAGCATACATGATTTACACATCAGGTTCAACAGGAAATCCTAAAGGTGTAATGATTAGTCATGAAAATGCATGTAACGAAACACAGGCAAACCCTAAATGTGAATACAACAATTTATTAAGTATTGCAACAATTGCATTCGATACGGCATTGGAAGATATCCTAACATGCCTAACCAATGGTATAAAAATAATCTTTGCAAATGATGATGAAATAAAGAACATAGTTGAACTAATAGAACTAATAAAACAAGAAAAACCAGAAGTAATGGAATTTACACCATCAAGATTATTATCTTACCTTGAAATTGAAGAATTCTGTGAAGCAATAAGTTGTGCTAAGTGTATTGTAATGGGTGGTGAACAGTTCTCAGCCAAAGCATTTGAAGAAGTTAAAAAATATACTGATGCTAAGGTATACAACAGTTATGGACCAACAGAAGCAACAATAGCATCAAACTACAAAGAGATAACAAACTCCGAAAACATTACCATAGGTAAAGCACTTAAAAACTATATAACAGAGGTAAGGGATATTGATGGAAAACTACTTCCACAGGGAGTAATGGGGGAATTATACATTGGTGGACTTGGTGTAGGTAAAGGATACTATAATATGCCAGAAAAAACACAGGAAGTATACCTCACGATAGATGACATTCCATACTACCGTAGTGGAGACTATGCAATAGAACTGCCAGATGGTGACATTGACATAAAAGGAAGAATAGACAATCAAATCAAACTCCGAGGACTAAGGATAGAAATAGGAGAAATAGAATCAAATATTTCTAATTTTACTAACATAAAACAAAATGTTGTTATAATTAAGAAAATTAGAAACAATGAACATTTATGTGCTTACTTCACAGCAGAAGAAGAAATCAATATAGATGAACTAAAAGCATATTTAAATGAAAGATTAACTCAATACATGGTTCCAACAGTCTTCATGCAAGTTGACATGATTCCACAAACACCTAATGGTAAAATAGATGTAAAAGCATTGCCTGAACCTAAATTGGATTTAACCTATGTTGCTCCTAAAAACAAACTGGAACAAACAATTTGTGCAATATACTCATCCATATTGGGTATAGATGTTGTTGGTGCAGAGGATAACTTCTTTGAAATAGGTGGAACATCACTTATCGCATCTAAACTAATAATTGAGTTACTTAAACAAGATTATGATGTAAAATATGATGATATATTTAGAAACCAAACTCCAAGAGCATTAGCAAACTTCCTCTCTGGTGAGGAAACATCTGATAATATAGATGTTGATATTATTGAAAACTATGATTATACAAGAATTAACAAATTTCTTGAAGAAAATACATTTGAAAACTTCGCTAATGGTACAAATCTAGAATTGGGCAATGTCTTGTTAACAGGAGTGACAGGTTTCATGGGTATACATGTTCTATATGAATACATCAAAAATGAGGAAGGAACAATTTACTGTATGCTTAGAAAAGGTCAATTTGACAGTTGTGAAGAACGTTTAAAATACTTGATGGAATATTATTTCGATGAAGACTTCAGTGACCTTATAGGATCACGCATAATACTAAGTGAAGGTGATATAACTAAACTGGATGACTTTAAAAAGCTGGAAAGTTATCCTATTGATACAATAATTAATTGTGCAGCTATTGTAAAACATTATACTCATGATGATTATATCTTCAGAGTAAATGTTGATGGAGTAGTAAATGGACTTGAATTTGCCAAAGCAAATGATATGACCTATGTTCAAATTTCAACTACTAGTGTATTGGATGAATACACTGAAGATGCAGATATTGAAAATGTCCATTGTGATGAAAAAACATTATACTGGGGACAGGACTTATCTAACAAGTACTTGAACAGTAAATTCTTGGCAGAAAGAATGGTTCTTGAAAGAGCTTTAAATGGTCTTAATGTAAAAATTATAAGGGTTGGAAATCTTATGGCTAGGTATTCTGATGGTACATTCCAGAAAAACTTTGATACCAATGCTTTCTTAAATAACATTAAAGCCATAAAGAACTTAAAAGCAACAATACCTGCAATATCTGATGAACTTGTTGAATTAAGTCCAATAGATTATGTTGCAAAAGCAACACTTGCATTGACTAAAACACCTAAGGAATCTGTAGTATTCCATGCAGTCAGTGATAAATTAATACCTAACAAGAATATATTTAACATTTTAAATTCCTTTGGATTTGGTATTGAAGAAGTTACTCCTGAAGAATTTAAAAAGATTTATGAAGAAAACATGAATGAAAATATTCAGGGAATGATTACAGCTGATTTAAGTATAAATGATTTTGACTTTGACGAAGATGTTGAAAGTGATTATGGAGAAATTGTAAACCAGGATCAGACATTAAATATACTTAATTCATTAGGATTTAATTGGCCTGAATGTGATGATGAATATCTTACAAGATTTATCAAATATTTGGATGAAGTTGGTTATTTTGATTAATGAGGTGAATAAAAATGAAGAATTTTAAAATAGCAGATAGTAAATTCAAAGAACTATTATTGCCAACATTACTCATTGTGATGGCATTAAACATAAGTTCTGTTGTCGATTCGTTCTTCCTGGGAACGTTTATTGGTAAAAATGCTGTTGCGGCAATAGAACTTTTAGAACCTATGATTTTATTAATAACAGTTTTTGAATGGTTGTTTGGACTTGGTGGTCAAATATTGGCATTGAATAAAAAAGCTGAATTTGATATTGGGGGCAGTAATCGTTACTTTACAACATCGATGGTTGTGTCAATTGTAGCTTCAATACTAATAACATTATTCTGTTTGATGTTTATGAATGAGATAACAGTATTTTTAGGTGCAACAACAACTACAAAACCTCTTGTAATGCAATATTCAACATACTTATATGGTTGTTTTTTTGTATCAACAGTTGTAGGTATACTTACACAGTATATTCGTGTAGATGGTCAGCCAAACTTCGCATCAGCAGTAATTATCATTGCAAATGGAATTAACATAGTATTGGATTATATTTTCTTATCTTCAGGTATGGGAATGGCTTCTGCAGCACTTGCATCATTTATTGGATACAGTGCAGCTCTTATAATCTGTCTGTTGTATATTCGTAGTCCAAAAAGAACATTTCGCTTTGATAGAAAAGCACTTGAAATTAAAACTTTCATTAAAAGCACATGGGATATGATTAAAGTAGGTTTTCCTGGTGCAAGTGTTGGTGTTTTTGATGTGGTATTTGTTTATATGATTAACATCTTTTTAACTGCAACTTTAGGGGATACGGGGTTAACTACATATATGGTGTGTATGGATGCATTGGTAATAGCAAGTATTGTAGATGTTGGAGTTTCAGAAACATTAACATCTATTGTTCCAATATACTATACAAAACATGATTATGTGAATTTAAATCATCTCTTAAGAAATTCACTTATAATCAATTTTACCTTTGCAATAATTATGATGGCAATATTATGGATATGGCCTCAAGGATTTTTATCCCTATACAACTTCAATCAAATTGATATTGCAGGATTTGTAATAAATGCACTTAAGCTGTATTCATTCTTCTTTATAGTTTCAGTGCTTCCTAATTTATTAGTATTTTATTATGAAGCAATAGAACGACCTGTTCTTTCATCAGCAATTTCAATTATGTATACACTTGTAATGCCATTAATATCTGTAATTGTATTATATAACTTAATAGGTTCTAATGGAATATGGATAGGATTTAGTGTAGGTGCTTTAATATCTATGGTCATAGTTGTTATTAGTGTAAAAGTTATTCAAAAAAGAGAAACAAAATATGATGGTTTGTTCTTCATTGAAAAGGACTTGGTTAATAAAACAAAAAACTTTGTCTTAACTGATAATAATTTAGAAGAAAGAACTGATTGTTTAAATCATATAAAGAATCTTGGTGCGGATGAAGTATTTTGTGAAAACACTAATAAGATTTTTGATGTGATATTTGATACAAATGAGGATGGTACTTATGTAGAAGTATTAGTCATAGATTATGAAGACAATATTCATGTTGACATTAAATATGATGGAGAAAAAGAAAATCTTGAACATCTAAAAAAGAGTTTCCCGGAGAATCTATTTAAGTATGCTGAAGTTTTAGGTTTTAATACTATTGAATATGTTATGGATAAAAGTTAAAATTGTTGAATATAAGATAGGATATTATTATGGATATAAATAGTGATTAGAATGGTTGTTAAAAAATTAATAAATAAATTTTCATTTGATAAAGAAAAAGATAATAAAAATATATCTTCATCGTATAATGAAGATTATAAAATGCAATATTTCAAATTAAATAATGGTGAAAAAATTCCAGCATTGAGTTTTGGTGTTTATGAAATAAAACCTAAACTAACAAAAGAAGTAGTTTTAAAAGCATTTGATGTGGGTTATCGTTCAATTGATACTGCACAAGTTTATTATAATGAAAAAGAAGTTGGGGATGCAGTTAAAGAATCTGAATTGTCACGTGAGGATGTTTTTATAACAACCAAAAATTGGGTAAGTAATGCAGGTTATGATAAAACCATAAAAGCATTCAATAAATCATTGGAAAATCTGCAAACAGATTATCTTGATTTATTTTTAATTCATGAACCATTTGGGGATTATTATGGATCTTACAGGGCTCTAGAAGACTTGCAGAAAGAAGGAAAAATCATCTCTATTGGAGTATCTAACTTTAATTCTGCCAGATTATTGGATTTAGTGATGAATAATGATATTACACCCCAACTCAATCAAGTTGAAACAACACCCTACTTTCAACAATATGAAGCAAATGAATGTATGAAAAAATTAAATGTTCTTCATCAAGCTTGGGGACCCTTTTCTGAAGGATTAAATAACCTATTTAAAAATCCAATTTTGGTTAAAATAGCAGAAAAATACTCAAAATCTACATATCAAATAGTTTTAAGATGTTTAATGGATAGAGGCATTGCAGGAATATGTAGTTCTATTAAAAAAGAAAGAATGTTAGAAAATATGGATATATTTGACTTTAAATTATCAAAATCTGAAATTGAGCTAATAAAAGAAATAGATACTGGTAAAAGTCCATTTATTGATTTTGACTCTCTGGAAATTGTAAAAGAATTTAATGAAGAAATAGTTTAATGAAATGTTTATAATTCTTGTATATATATATAAACTAATTTTTAGGTATACTTCTATAACTACTATCATCTTAATTATCTTAGGTTGTATCACAAGAGAAGGAATGTTTGCCATTACTGGTGGAACTGTACCTGAAAAATTATCTTATTTATATTTATCTATGCAGGACATTGTTTTATTAATTGTTATCATTCTTCTGGCAGGATCATTATTTTATTTCATTTCTAAAAAGGCAACTCCCAATATTAACAATTTAATTAAAAGAATAAGTAAAAATGTAACATACATATATTTAATTCAATGGGCTTTAATTCTTTCATTGACTTACATTGATCAATTTATTCATGTGGAAAGCAATATGCTATTGCGATTGATAACATTTTTAGGGATAATTATTCTTTCAATATTATTGGCTGAAGGAATTGAAAAAATTAAGAGTAATATAAATAATATTTAATATAATAAATGGAATAGGTTTTTTTAGTGTTAATTAACAAGTATTTACATTCTCCTTCTTTTTTTTATCATAGATTGCAGGTCGTATATAAGTTATTTTAGGGGTCTAGATTATTCGTCCTTCAGAAAGCATTTGTAAGTCTGTTTTTGTTGTGTATCCTTGATTAATGAT
>SUTR01000049.1 GCA_015062825.1 Methanosphaera stadtmanae | reverse complement strand
TATTAAATAAGTATATCTCATCCTAGTTCTTTGACCATTTGCTATGTTATATTCAATTTCTTTTCTCATTTCATATTCTGATTTATACGAAATTATAACATTATATGTTTTATCTATTGTATATTCTAAAGGATATTTATTATACATTAGGGTGTTATTTTTATATAATTTGACATTGTATGATACTGGTTGGTTGAATTGAATCATGAATCTTTGTTGTCCGTTATTCCAGACATTCGTAGTATTAACAATTTTTGCTGTTGTTTTTTCATATTGATTTTTTGGAACTTTATATGTGGATACTTCTGAAGAGTAACCTTCATTTGATATGATGTAATATTTGAATATTGTTCCATTGTTTAAAGATATGCTTTGGCTTATGGAGTTTTCTCCTAAAATTTTTCTAGTATTACTATCTTTGGGATTAGAATTATCTGTTGTGTAATATATTGTTTTATAATCGTTACTTGTTAATATTTGTATTATTTGTTTATTATTATCATCCCATAATGGATTTACTATGCCTACTGTTGGTGTTATTATTTTGGGTGCTTGATAGAATGTTATGGTTGATTGTTTATTTTCTCTGTCTATAAGTATGGTTTTTAATTGGGTTTTTATTGATAATTCCATTTGATTAATGGCGTATTTTTTATCATTTTTTGTTGGTGTTGTTCCATTTCTTGTGTAATATATTATTCCGGGTTTGTTTGCTATTATTGTTATATTTTGGTGATTGTCTCTAACATCTGTTTTATTTAATACTGTTACATAAGGTGTTGGGTTTATTATTTTATAATAATATATTGGACTTGTTTTATTGTTTTCATTATTTACTGTAAAATATCTGAGTATTGTGTAGTTGTTTATTGTGATTGGATTTTTGTATTGTGTACTGTTTGTGTTTGGTTTTCTACCATTGATGGTATAATATATTTTACATTTTGTAGTAGTTGATAATGAGAGGATATAATTGGAATCATTTTGTGTTGGTTTATTTGTTATATATGCAATTGTATCTCTATTTATTCCATATGATAATATTGGTGTTTTTTCGCCATTGTTTTTTATACCAAAATATTGTAAGTTAGTGGTATTTGTAATTTGGAAAGTTTTAGTATATTTGATGTCTTTACTTGTTGGTTTTGTTCCATTTATTGTATAATAGATTGTGCAGTCTTCAGGGCTTTTAAATGTTATTTCATATTTTGAATTACTTAATATTTTTTTTGTAATATTTAAAGTTAATGGTGTAGTACTTGTAGATATTAATGCTGTTTGATCTTTAGAATAATCAAAGTTGTATAATGCAATAATAGATATTTTATTAGGCATAATCATGTCATGGTTTAATTTTGATGATAATATTCTTGAATAAAGATAAATACAATCTTCAAATGATATAGTACAATTATTAATTATAATATTTTTAGGATTTCGATTATTTGTTAAATAACAATTTATTATGTTATTTGATAATTTAGTATAATTATATCTGTTTAGGTTAAGTTGGGGTTTATTTGTACCTGTTGTACTTGTAACATAATCATATGAAAAATAATTAACATCTGCAGTTGAATTAACACTACTACACATAATATATAAAAAATCATTCATATTTACAGATATGTTATTTATTTTTACTGTTGCTGGTAATCTAAGGTTAGTTTTAATATAATTAGTAGTATAATTGGATGCAATTAATATATCGTTATGTTTAAATTTTATATTATTTCTTGAACTACTAATTCTTTTAATATTTGAGTAATCACTTTCATCACTTTCTGAAGTAATTATTTGATTAATTTCATCTTCAAATGAATCATCATATTTTTTATTTTCTTCTTGTTCTACATTTAATTCAGTGTAGTTTGGTTGATTAATATAATTATCAGTTTCATCAATTGAATAATCTTCTTCATAAATTTCAGAAACATTATTATTAGCATATACACAATTTATTGAAAAAATTAAAAATAAAAATGATATGATTAAATAATGCTTATAATTCAATATATTTGTCCTCCTTTAAAAATTCATATATTGTTATTTATATGGTGTTATATATAAACTTTAAATAAATAAAATAGGAATATACAATGATTAAATACTATTATATTAATATATTGATAAGAATATAATAAATAATTGGTGAATATTTAGAATTTGAGAAGTTAAAGTGAAATTCATAATATTTTTATTCTACTTTAAAGTATACATCTCAATATACATGATAATTAATTTAATTATGTTTTTGTTATCATTTCTATTATTATATTGATAATTTAATAATTTGCACTAGTTTATTGATGTAATCTTTTTAGAATATTATATATTTTTTCAATGCTGTCAAGTTTAGATTTTTGATAATTTTTATCGCTTGTTTTTATTATTATGACCTTATTTTACTTTAATTTTATTAAATTCTTTTGTTTATTTATTTATATTTAATATTAAAAGTTTATATGTGGTTGTTCATAATCCGGTTGATGTTTGGTTCTGATTTTTCTTTTTTGTGTTTGAAGTTGTGTGTTTTTAGAGTGTATGATTGGGTTTATTTATAAAAAAGAGTGTGTTTTTTTGTTTCGTTTTGTTTTTATTGTTGTTTGTTGTTTTGTGGTTTTGGGAGTGGGTTATTGTGTGTAGTTGATTAGGGGCTTATAAATTTAGTGTTGTTTTGGGATTTTTTTTTAGATGTATGTGTTTAGATCTATGTTGTCTGTTTCTTTTAGTACGTTGCGGTGTGTCCAGCGTATTTTTGCTATTTTTATTGCTTTTTTGAGTCCTTGTAGTGTTTTATAGATTCTTTTTTGGCTTCGGGGTAGTGTGGTTCGGTAGTAGTTTTCTACTGTGTTGTTGGTTGCTGGTATTTCTTCATCAAGTATGTGGTTTAACATGGTTTCTAGTTCGGGTTTGATTTTTTCTAGAAATTTTGTTATGTGTTTGTTTATTCCTTTTTTTTTGGTTGTGTATGGTGTTGAATCGTCTTTTGGCTTCTTTGTATGTTTTTGCTGTGAATATTTTTTGTATGCGTTCTATGTCATATTGTATTTTCTTTAGTTGTTTATTGTTTTGTCGTATTTCTTTTTTGTGTGTGGATATTGCTTTTGTTAGTGTTTTAATTTTTTGTATTTGTGTGTTTGTTTTTTTATCTTTTAAAGGTATGCGTCCGGTGTATTTCTTTTTGTTTTGTTTTATGTTTTTTATTTTTGTTGTTTTACTGGTGATTTGTTCTTCTATTGTTTTGTTTTTTCTTCGTATTTTGTTGGTGTGTTTGTTTAGTGGTGTCATTAGGTTTTTCATTAAGTGGAAGTAGTATCTGTGGTGTATTGCTCCGGTTGCTTCTATTATTGTTTTGTAGCTTTTTCTTCCATCGGTTATTATTGCTTTGAGTGGTTGGGTGTTTATTGCTGTTTCTAAGAAGTTTTGTATGGTGTTATCATTAAATTCGTCCTGGGCTACTATGTATTCGTACATTATGAGTTTATTCAGATGATCTATTAATGTCATCCGTAGGTAGAGTTTTCTTTTAATAAAAATGTACTGTTAGTCATATGAATAAACTCCTGAGGGTTGTATGTTCATTTCTTTAATTTTTTGATATTGTTGTGATGCCAGATAATTCAGTAAGTTATTAGTATATTTTTGTTCATGATATAAAATAGTGTTACGTGGTATCTGTACTTCATACTGATCATAAATACTTTCTTTTTTATTTGATATGATGAATATCCAATTAATGATTTTATTATTCCTTTATTGCAGATATTTCTCATATAACTACAGTATTTATTTTTAAATTTAATAAGGGAGCTTATACAACTGCTTTTTTCACGCTGATTATGAATATATTTTTGATATTTAACTTCCACATTTTTATTTAATCGAATACTTTTACTACCATTACACACTAATGGTTTTTTACAGACTTTACAAATGGGATCACGTTTAATAACACGTACTGGTAAGTCTTCTTGTAAAGCTATATCGATAATATCTCAAAAACACGTGTTTGACAATCTTCATAAACTTGGATTTCATTAGTTTTACCACAAAAAATAATAGTAAGTTCAAACATATTATCTTCAGTGGAGTGGATTTTTGGTTTCATAATAGTATATATTACTCCACATCCTATATATACTATTTTATGAGCTTATTTTAAGAAATAATAAAATAATCAGGAGCATATTATATGATAAAGATAGTATATCTCGGATTATTAAAATTTAAGGTTAATACATTCTTTTTATATCAATTAAACATTTATAGAACCTATTTAATTAAAAGTATCTTAAAACTATTAATTTAATTAACCAAGCTTTTATTTTAATTAATTTTAGAAAAAAGAAGTTATCATTTTTTATATATTAAATAAAAACTAAATAATTATTTAATTTAAATTTAAGAATATTTAAATTGTTGTTTTAAAAAAGTATCAACCGGATTCTGAACAACCACATAATTTAAATATTAAACAACAATTATGTATCATACACCTTAGAAGAACAATCTACACTAAATTAAAACATTATAAAAGAAAAAATAAATTATCAGAAGAAGAGATAGAACAAATGTACAAAAATACCAAAGAATTTATTGATATTTTCAATGAAACAAATTATTATATAGCAAAACAAAAATATGAACAATACATAAACAAATTTGAAGAAATACCACCAGTTTTACAACAATTTATGCAAAAATACGTCATAAACTTTATAAACAGATACTTATTATACCTTAAAAACCCAAAAATAGAAAAAACATCAAATAAATTAGACAATTACTACAGAAACACAGATCCAGAAATAATAAAAACAAGATACAAAACACGAAACGGAATATTAAGCTATTTATATTACCAAATGATTGGTTGGACTGATAAAAAAGAAAAAGATGGTTTAAGCCTATAAAAATTTACAGCCTCAAAATTATAAAAAAATAAAAATAGTAATGGGTTAATTTTGGTATTTCATAAAGAATTCAAATAATTTATCTTCATTACCTTTTATAGGATAATAATTAGTAATGTTACCATCATCCAAATGAATTACATTAGTACAACAATTCAAAATAAACTCCAAGTCATGAGTAATGATAAATTGTGTCTTTCCCATCTTCTGTAATTTAAGAATGTTTTCTCCTACATGATGCATATGTTTCAGGTCAAGTCCACTGGTCGGTTCATCATAGAAAATTATATCACTTTCAGAAGCTATAGCACATGCAATAGCGACCCTTTGTTTTTGACCACCTGATAAACTCATGGGATGTGCATCCTTAAACTCTAGCAAGTTAAGACTTTCAAGAATTTTTTCAGCACGCTCTTCATCATCTTCTCCCATACTTAGGAATAGTTCACTAAGAACACTTTCTGTGAATAACTGATGATTAACATCCTGCATTACCATGTAACATCGTTTTAAACGTTCTTTATTTTTAGTCATTTTACCATTTATCTTAATTCTACCTTTCATCTTTTTATGTAATCCACAAAAACAATGGGCGAATGTAGTTTTACCAGCCCCATTTAAACCAATTATTGCAGTTATATTATTACTTGGTAAAGTTATTTCTTTTATTGAAAAATCATCCATTAACATGTTCTTTAGTGTGCCATTTAATATAATCATTGAATTATTTGCTTAATTTGTATTATATAAGAAATTATATAATAATTTTCAGTTGAATGAAAAATCAATATAAAAATACATATTGTGTACTGTATGTAATACTTTAGACAGTACAATGATAAATGTGTTTTATATAAAAATTTTTAATTATTTTTTGTTATATAGTGCTTTCTATAGGAAGCATTATATATGTATGTATTTATATTATTATATAAGTTAAATATTCTTGGAGGAATTATATCTTGATTAAAAGAGAATCCTATTTAAAACAAATTGATGCTTTGATGAATACAGATTTTATAAAAATAATAATAGGAATACGTCGCTGTGGAAAAACATTCTTACTTAAGAGTATTATCGAAGAACTCAAAAATAAAGGAGTCAATGAAGAAAATATAATTTATATTTCCTTTGAATCAAACAAATATAAAAATATATTTACACAAGAAGAATTAGATGAACTCATTCTGAATTTAACAAATAACATTAGTGGTAAAATATATATACTTTTTGATGAAATTCAACAAGTCAATGGATGGGAAAAATCTGTAAATGGATATCGTGTAGATTTAGATTGTGATATTTATATTACTGGATCAAACTCCAAACTATTATCAAATGAATTAACAACACTATTATCAGGTAGATATATAAAAATCAATTTATATCCTTTTTCATATAAAGAAGTATTGAAATATAAACAAGAATATTATAATATAGAATTAAATTATGAAAATAAGAGAAAAATATTCCATGAATACCTCCTGTTTGGCGGAATGCCCGGAATTCTTGGTATCCCAAATAATGATACTAAGATAAATGCTCTTCAAGATATATATGATTCGATTATTGTTCATGATATTTTATCAAGATATACCATAAATGATGTTGATTTATTCAAACGTTTTAGTCATTATTTAATGAATTCAACAGGACAAACATTCTCTAAAACAAGTATTACAAACTACTTAAAAAATGAAAATAGAAAAACTACCCGTAACACCATATCGAACTTTACTATTTATCTTCAAGAATCTTTGTTTTGTAAAAAAGTTAGACGTCAAGATATATTGGGTAAAAAAATATTAAAAACAGAAGAAAAATATTATTTGGCCGACCAAGGATTTCATCATGCACTTGTAGATGATAATACTAAATGGATACCAAGAGTACTTGAAAATATAGTGTATAATGAACTAATAAGAAGAGGTTACTCAGTTAAGATTGGAAAAATTAAAAATAAGGAAATAGATTTTGTATGTCAAAAATATGATAAGAAAATATATGTGCAGGTAAGTTATTATCTATCGACTGAAAAAACTGGTGAACGAGAATTTTCACCATTACTTGATGTGCCAGATAAATATGATGCATATGTAATAAGTATGGATGAATTTGATATGTCTTATAATGGTATTAAACATAAAAACATTATTGAATTTTTATTAGATGATGAAATTTAATTTAAAAAAAAACTTTATTTAAAAAAAGAGGTAAATATGGAGGTTAAATATGTTTTTAATAAGTTTTACAATAACCATTCGTCACTTTTTGTCTGAATATCCACCATCTTAGTAAATAGTCCTCCTGTGAGTATAGTTCGTCAGGTTTTCCTTCTTCTACTATTTTTCCATCTTCAAGCACTACAATCTTATCAACATTACGTATTGTTCTCATACGATGAGCAATAATTATTACAGTTTTATCCTTAATAAGGCTGTTTAATGCTTCCTGTATACTAGTTTCATTTTCCACATCCAAAAATGATGTTGCTTCATCTAATATAATTATTGGTGCATCTTTAAGTAATGCTCTTGCAAGTGTAATTCTCTGTTGTTCTCCACCAGATAAGTATAATCCTTCTTCTTTAACTACTGTATCTATACCATTTGGTAATTTTTCAATTATTTCTTCACATTGAGCTTCTTTTATTGCATTCATTACTTCTTGTCTTGTATAGTTACGTCCCATACAAATGTTATTGTATATTGTGTCCTTAAAAAGATTTGATTCCTGGAATACGAATGAAATCATATCATTAAGCACTGATTTTGGAATGTCTTTAATGTTTATGTCTCCAATTAATGCTTTAGGATTTAAACATCAATTTTGTAAATTCCATTTTAAACAAAATAACAATAGAATTATTAGAAAATATGTTAAAGATAACAATCTATCCGAGGAAAAAATAAAAGAATATAAAAAGTTTTTACCCGAATTATATGAAATATATGAAGTAGAAACTCAAACAGAAGTAGCACAAATTGTAAATAATCTGAAAAAGAAAATAAATGAGTTTCCAGAAGTGATTCAATATATCATTAATGAAAAATTAGCACCATATTATAAAAACTTAACATATTTCCTTGAAAATACAAAAATCGAAAGCACAAGTAATATCATAGAAAGAATATTTGAAGATCTTGCTCCAAAGCATGTAAAAAAAATGTTATAAAACTTTAAAAGGATTTTTATCAAGATTTAACTTAAAATTAAAGCGATGGGATGAGAGAAATGCGATTTACTGAAATGGTGTAAAATACCCACACATCTTGACACCACCCCTACTATACCACGAGAAAATTATATTATTAATGATGACTATATATTAATATAATATAAATTATTATTTCAATAAATTGAATATACTTATGCTTATATCCATAATGGGTAGTAATATTATGAATCATAAAGAAAATGAATATGTATTTCCTGGCGAAGTCTTATGTACCTATGAGGAGTATGTATCATCTGAATGGACTTATGTTGATGATGGATTTGTAAAGGCGGGTATATGTGGTAGAATAATAATTGATGATATTAACAAGACAATATCAATAGAATCAGATAATCCACCCAAATCATTAAAGAATGATGATTTAATAATAGGTCATATCACTGAGGTAAAATCAACAAAAGCATTAATAACTATAAAAAAGATTGTTGGTACAGACAGGGATTTGATAACTGGATATAAAGGTTATATTCATATTTCTAAGGCAACTAATGATTATGTTCAAACATTGCATTATCTATTTAAGATTGGTGATATAGTGCTGGCTAGGGTAGCAAATCTATACAGTGCTGATTATGTGGAATTATCCACATCTGAAGATGAATTAGGTGTGATAAAGGCAATGTGTGTTAATTGTCGTAATTTTATGAAGTTAAACAAACAAACCGGCAAGCTAGAATGTGAATGTGGAAAGGTTGATTTTCGTAAAATATCATTAAATTATGGAGGAATAGAAGAATGAAAGTTTTAAATGAAGAATCTGATAGAATGGTTGTAGAAATTACCAATGAAACACATACTATATGTAATATTTTAAGAAAAAGATTAATGTCACAGGATGAAGTAAAAGCAGCAGCATATGATATAACACATCCTCTTGTAGGACAACCTGAATTTGAAGTCTACAGTGACAATCCAAGAGAATCAATAAAAACTGCATCAGAAACTATTAAAAATGAAGCAATAGACTTTAAAGAAGCATTAATCAAAGGATTTGAATAAGTCCTTTATTAAATACAACTTTTTTTACATAACCACCAAATCATTAGAATTTAACTTGTTTTCATAAATTTAATAAGGTATTTCTCATATACTAATATTCATGACAGAATATAAAATCCCCTCATTAACAGTAGATGCAATCATTGTTCATGAAGATAAAATCGTTTTGATAAAAAGACTAAATAATCCGCATATGAATAAATGGGCATTACCTGGCGGATTTGTTGAATATGGTGAAACAGTAGAAGATGCTACAATACGGGAGGCAAAGGAAGAGACCAATCTTGACATTAACTTGGATGACTTGGTTGGAGTTTACTCAGATCCTGATAGGGATCCTCGCAGACACACAGTATCAGTAGTATACAAGGCAACTATTGTAGGTGATGTAATTCAGTCCGGTTCGGATGCAAAGGATGCACGGTTTTTTAATATTGAAGATGCAATGAAAATGGATTTGGCTTTTGACCATAATGAAATATTAAATGATGCATTCAAATGATGAATGTCCTTCTTTGATTTCTGATGTGCATGACTAGTTTGCATATGTAAAACTGTATATTTTTTTCTATTTCCTCTTTTTTTGCATTCATGATTTTTTAATAATAGACTAATTTTTTTTCATTGAAACATTATTCATGATTTGAAAAATATATCTAATACGAATTACATATATAGTTAATAATTATAAAAAATTAGGAGAAATGAATATATATGGAATTTTGTCCTGAATGTGGAAAAGTACTATTTCCAAAAGATGGTGTTTTTTCATGTGATGCATGTGGCTATGAAAAAGCAGTAACAGATGAGTCACGTAAACAATATGAAGTAAGTGAAAAACTTAAAGCAGAAGAAACAGTAATAGTAACAGACGATAACGTAAAAACATTACCAACAATTAAGGTAATATGTCCAAAATGTCAAAATAAATTAGCATTTTGGTGGTTACAACAAACAAGAAGTGCAGATGAATCTGAAACAAGATTCTTCAGATGTACTGACTGTGATTATACATGGAGAGAATATGATTAGTTAATCATATCTTTTTGTAATTTTCTTAAAATGATAATTTATTTAATTATATAAAGAGAAATATATAATTATAGATAACTTGAAAAATTATACAATACAATTAAAAATTAATTTTCAATTAATGAATCTGGAAAGTGATTGTTGTGTCAGAAAAAAACGATAATTCAATAGGTAAAAAATCTGTAGATGATCCATTGGATGAATTAAATGAACTTGATGATAAAGTTCCTACAATTGAACCTGAGAATGACATTTTCGAAGAATTAGAAATTCGTGATGCAGAATCTATTCCAGAATATAATAGGGATTCTAGTTCAATAATTAAACATGACGCGATTGAAGCTATGATTGATGAAAAGGAAAAAACCGTTGAAGCTACCAAAAAAGCACAGGCAGCTAAAAAACAGGAATCTGAAATCAATCAAATGAAGGAAGTAATAAATGAATTAGAATCTTCCAGTACTGATAATAAGGAATCTAATCTAAAATCAGATGTAAAAGATGTAAAATCAACGAAATCTTCAAAAACAGATGATGAAACTAAAACGGTTAAGGAAGATAAAACGTCTGATAATAAAACCAAACGATTAGCACCTAAACCAAAAGTAAAACCTAACAGAAAAAAATCAAGCATGGTTAAAAAGATTGATGATGTCAAGGTAGATGAAGACGGTGTTCCATTGTTAAATCAGTTTGATACTGATAAAATCAAAGAGAATTCATTTTATAATAAACTACATCTAAGTAAAAGAAATGTAACACAGATTATCATGGTCATAGTTGGATTTATCATATTGATATATGGTGTATTGCAATCATTTAATGACATGGTAAAGATATCGGATAATGTACTTTATGGTGAACAAGCATCAATGGCTATTGCCATAATGTTTTTAGGTATTCTTATTATAGTACTATCATTTTATAAGGAAATTCTCACATTACTGGGAATAGGTGGACTTTATTCAAATATGGATTCTTCTGATAGTGATACTATTGATGAATATGATGATGGTAAGTAACACTTACTAAAATATTTATTAGAATACCATATAATATTATTTTTTACAATACCTTTATTATAAACGCCTAAAGTATTTTTAACCATTTTTTAGCATGATTTTTTTTATACATTTTTTAATTATAATTAAGTATATTATTTATTATTGTCAAAAATTTAATTATAATGAAAAATTAAAAATTTAAATATTTTTAATAATTACAATTAGGAGAGTATTACACAGTGTTTAAACTAGTATTAAGCGACCCAAGTATTTTTAAAACAAGTTTTGATGCAATATCATCAATCGTTGATGAAGTACAAATAGAAGTGGATTCTGATGGTCTAAGACTAAATGCAATTGACAGAAGTCATATTACATATGTACATCTTGAATTAAAAGAAAGCTTATTTGACATATATGAATGTGATAAGCCAATCAAATTAAATTTAGATACTGAAGAATTAATGAAAGTACTAAAACGTTCTAAAAATGATGATGTAATGGAATTAACAGTGGATGCTGGAAGTCTAATCATAACATTTGAAGGAGCAGTTAAAAAGACATTCAAAGTTAAATTAATAGATTTAGAATATGATGCACCTACACCACCACAAATTGAATATCCTGTAGTAATATCATTACCAATCACAACACTTAAGGAAACAATACAGGACATTGAAATTGTAGCTGACAGAGTAGCATTTAAAATTGATGAGGACAACCTCACACTTACGGCCGTAGGTGACTTTGCAGATGCGGAAGTAGAATACTTGCATGGTGAACAGGTAAGTGAATCTGTAAGATCAATATTTGCTATAGAAAATATTAAAGAAATGTTAAAAGCAGAAAAATTTGCTGACCGTACATTCATATCATTAGGAAATGACATGCCATTAACATTATCTTTAAAACTTTTAAATGATGAAGGAGAATTAACCTTCTTATTAGCTCCTAGAATAGAAGAAGAATAACGATATAATACTCTCATATCTTATTTTTTTTAACTAGTAAGTCGAACGATATTAACAATAAATTATAATTCAGGAGATATTCCGTTGAATAATTTTTTTCAAACTTTAAGAGATATACAAAAAAAGGAACGTACCTCTGGAACACTATCAGAAATTGAGGATACCTTCTATGATGATGCTTCAAAATATCTTAATGAATTATTAGAGATTGTTAATGCTAATCCTCTCTCATTAGAATCCTATCAATTAAGAGAAGCTCAACGAATTACTATTGAGATTTCTGAACGAAGAGAATTTAAGATAATTACATCAGCTATTACCAACGTTCAAAAGTCACATAATTTATTCAAAGGACTGAATAAGAATTCTCAATTATATGATGAAATTCCATATAATACAACACCAGAGGAAGAGAAATTATACAAAGATGTAATAGAAGTCATGATTAAACATCGTGGTGAATTAATAAAAGAAATAAATTCACAGCCACGAAAACAAGAGACAAAAATTGGATTCAAGCCACAAGTTCAAGAGGATAAATCTGAAGAATTCATAAAAGAAGAGGTCCCTCAACCTACAGGAGACAATTTACTTGATATAGCAGATGTTCCTGTACGAAATGATTCTCACAAGCAGGAATCTGTGGGAAATGTTCCAAATAATAAGCCTAAACTGGATGCTGCACAAGTTGCACAGATGTTTGGTCAGGCACCAGATGATGTTTTATTGGACGAAAACAATAATCCTGTGGAGACAAAAAGTGTTAAGACTCATGACATGATGGCACCTTTTAAGCCGCCTGAAGTTCCAGAAAACGATACTGTAACATTGCAAAATCAGGACAGTAACATATTAGATGATGAAGAAATGACAGATGAATTATCCTCTAATAAACCAGTTACTGACAGTCAAATAGATGATGATGTAAATACCATAACAGTCTCTCAAGAAGATGGGGTTGATTCTACTAATCAGGAAACAGTGGTTGCTGATGAGGATTTAAATGATGAACTTTTTGTTGAATTCATTGAAAATCTGAATACTGATATATTGGATGAAGATGAAATAACCTATGGTCCATTTAATGTTGGAGACATGGCTTTGCTTCCAAATTCTATTGTAAGAATATTGAAGAAAAATAATGTAATTAATATTATTTAGAGTTATCATTCAAAGAAATCATATTCAAAATATCGCTTTTCGCTTTTGTTTATTTTTTTAGATAATAAATCGAAAATCCTAAATTATTCATTTAAAACAACAGTGATTGTTGTATACACTTTGATTTTTGTTGTTTTCAGAATAAGTTTTCTACATTTTTTTAAACTTTTTTTTCTAGATTATCCCCTAAATATAAATATAGAGTATAACATAGTATAATATAGATAAATTATTGATTGTTCTATGTTTCTAGAACAGTTAGGATTTAGTTATAAATATTATATACACATAAAACTAGTTATAATATGGATAAATGAAGGTAATATTATATTATTTTTTGAAAACTAGTTATTTAAAAGCTAAACATTAAGAAATACGTAATTAGATTTGTATATAATTAAAAGTTTATATTAAATTCCAAGGTAAAGGAATTTTTTTTTAATATCTATTTTTAGATATTGGATCTATCGAAGTAAGACTTCTTGTCATTACTTTATAATCAAAAAGATTATTTATAAAGGATAATTTTTTATTTTAAATAAATACGAGGTGAATTAGGTGAAAATACCAAAAGAAAGAAGGACATACTGTCCTAAATGTAAAAAACACACTGTACACGAAGTACAAACAGCAAAAAGACGAAAAGCAAGTGAATTAAAATGGGGGCAACGTCAGTTCAGACGTGTAACTGCTGGTTACAGAGGTTATCCAAGGCCTTTACCATCAGGTAGTAAACCTGTTAAAAAATTAGATTTAAGATACAAATGTAAAGAATGTGGAAAAGCACACATTAAAGGTTCAGGATTCCGTGCAGGAAAAGTAGAATTTGTATCACAATAGATTTATTTTATAATGTTATATTGCTTGTCGAAGGGATTTCAAGTATTATAGCATTATTTTTTTTTAATAGAATTCTATTTTATGATTATTAATTACCTTAAACTTAAGGAGGACAATTTAATGGCTAAACAAGAAAGTAATTTTTTAAAAGTAAAATGTGGCGACTGTGAAAACCATCAAATCATATTCGATCATGCTGCAAGTACAGTTAAATGTGTCATTTGTGGTAAAACTTTAGTAGAACCTAAAGGTGGACGTTCTAAAATTTATGCTCAAATTGTAGAAGTATTAGAACACTAAACTCTTAATAACTTAATAAGGTGATATTATGGTACGTGTTAACAAGGAATGGCCTGAAGAAGGTGATTTAATTGTTGGAACAGTCCATAAAGTATTAGGTTATGGGGCATTCGCAAAACTAGAAGAATATGAAGGTAAGGAAGCTTTTATTCATATTTCCGAAGTATCTTCTGGATGGGTTAAAAATATCCGAGATTATGTACGTGAAAATCAAAAGATTGTAGCTCGTGTATTAAGAGTAAACCCTAAAAAAGGTCATGTGGATGCATCATTAAAACGTATTCGTGAAGATCAAAGAACACGTAGAATTCAACAATGGAAAATAGAACAAAAAGCTGAAAAACTATTAGAAATATCTGCAAAATCATTAAATAAAACATTAGATGATGCTTATGAAGATGTAGGATATATTATAATGGATGAATTCGGTGATTTGTATGAAGGTTTTGAATTAGCATCAGATGAAGGAGAAAGTGTTCTTCTTGACATTGATATAGCTCCTGAATGGGCTGAAGCTATAACAGCAGTTGCTAAAAAGAATATTTCAACACCGGAAGTTCAAATAACTGGATATGTTGACATTACTTCATATAAACCAAATGGTGTAGAAGTAATTATTGAAGCACTTGAATCTATTGAAAACGACAATGTTGAAGTTCAATGTGTTGGAGCACCTAAATACAGGATTATGGTCACAGCACAGGATTACCCTACAGCTGAAAAAATACTTAGAGAATCAGCTGATAAATGTATACAAATTGTTGAAGATAATGATGGTGAAGGTAGCTTCCATCGTGAATTAGATGATAACTAAATAATCTTCTTATTTGTATTTTTTTTTAATTACTATTTTTTTTCAAGATTTTTATATAACTTTTTAATTAATTTTAGGATAGATTTTTTATGGATTTAGATTTAATAGAACCAGAATATTTTACTTTAGAAGAATTTGAATTTTTAAATGGAAGAATTTTACATGATTTACCTGTTGAATATTATTCCTTTGGAACACCAATGTATGATGATGAAGGACATATTATTAATGCAATAATTTATTTTCATGGAACTGGAGGAAATTTCTCATCATTTAAATCAATCAATACAATGCTGGAAGAAAATCAGCCATTTGATATGAATAAGTATTTCTTTGTTATATTGTCTACACTTGGAACTCCTGGAAGCAGTAGTCCTAGTAGTTCTGGATTGGGTGGTGATTATCCTGAATATGGAATATTGGACATGGTTAACTTTAACAAGATGTTTATAGAAAAACGTTTTAACATCACACATCCCTTAGGTTTGATAGGAAATTCTATGGGTGGATTTGAAGCAATATGCTGGGCTAGTGTATATCCGGATACAATTGATTTTCTGATATCTCTTGTAAGTAGTTATAAGGTAGGCGGCCAGAATTATATCATCAGCAAAGTAATGAATGACATAATTGAATCCGATGCAGACTTCAATAATGGTCATCCGAGGAATAATTTAGAACAATCATTAATTCTTTCTAGCAAAGCAATGTTTTCATATGGATTTTCAAGACAATTTTATATGGATGAAGCTATTGAAGATATCAATGCATCAATGGAGGAATTTGCACTTGAATGTGCCCAAGAAGATGTTCTTGATGCCTATTATAGAAATCGTGCTAGTATGAATTATGATTTGACATCCATAGTATCCAATGTCACGGCAAAAACATTGATTGTTGCAATATATGAAGATCAGTATTTCCCTCCAGAATTAGATGCTATTCCTATGCATGCACTTATCAAGGATTCAAAGCTTGTATGTTATAACTCTTACTATGGACATGTAGGTTCTGCAGAACTCAATAAGATAAGTTATGAGATTGAAGAATTTCTGTCACAATTTGAAGATTAATAATTATATTTATTATTAGACATATATTTCAAGTGTAACTTGTGTATACAAAAGTGAATAAAACTTTAATGTAATTATTAAAACAATGAAGATAAGTTTAAAATTATAAGTAACTAAAATAAGTAATATATTAATATGAAATTTCGTATGAAAAAATGTAAAGAATGTGGCGAATATACTCTAAAAGATGTATGTCCGGAATGTAATGTTAAGGTGGGTGTGATCTTTCCACCAAGATATTCTCCCCAGGATAAATATGGAAAATACAGAAGAAAAATGAAAAAAGAACAATGGGGCATACAGTAATCATATAATATACTAAAATAAGGCGAGGTAAAACGATGGAATTGGAAACAAAAATAAAAGAAATAGAGGAAGTTGAATTAGATAATCCAATAATACTGGAAGGATTGCCAGGAATAGGATTTGTAGGAAAAATTGTTGTAGATCAACTAGTAAAACAGTTGGATGCTAAAAAATTTGCAATACTTGAATCAGATTATTTTCCACCACAAGTCACAATGAAAAGTGACGGTCTAATAGATTACATGAAAAATGAATTCTTTTATGTTAAGGATGTAGGAGAAAATAATCAAGATATAGTAATATTAACAGGTAACTCACAAGCATCCGACTTTGAAGGACAAATACTTATTTCAAAAATACTAGCCAACTACTTTGAAGAATTAAATGCTAAAAAAATATTTACACTGGGTGGACTTGGAACAGGTGAAATGATAGAAAAAAGCAAGGTATGTGTAGCAGGTAACAATAAGGAATTAATCGATGAAATTCTGGAAATTGACAATACGGAAATAAGAAAGGATGAAGGTGGAGCAATTATTGGAGCATCCGGATTACTATTATATTATGGACAGAAAAAAGGTATTGATGCAATATGTCTAATGGGAGAAACTCCTGGATTTTACATAGATCCTAGTGCTGCAAAGGAAATGTTGCTTGTACTATTTGAATTACTAAAATTTGAAATAGACCTTGATGAAATAAATGAACAGGTAGAAGATACACTTAAGAAATTATCAACATCAGCACAATTTGGTCCATTAGGTGTGGAACCACAAATCAACAAGCCAAATGATGACCTAAGATATATTGGATAATTTATCCACACATTCATCACCCATATTTTTTTTGGTGCGACAAGCAATTGTCTTCAATTTGTTCTCACTTGAAATATTGTTTTGAGTGTGTGTTAGTATTGTATCTATTTAACGGATACTTTTAATCCTGTTGTATGGGTTATTCTCCCTTGAAACTGCGT
>SUTR01000048.1:16106-17630 GCA_015062825.1 Methanosphaera stadtmanae | reverse complement strand
TAATGTGTAGTTTCCACAGATTATAGTTCCATAATTTGTTAAACTTGTCAAATAACTATCTCCAGTTAATGTCCATGTTGAACCTGCTTCTATAGTTACTGAACTTGTTGCATTACTGCTTGTTGTTATAGCACCTTTATATGTACTATTTTTTAAGTCTAAACTTAATGAACTATAATCCCCAACAATTATGTTACCATTTAATGATTCGTTAATTGCATTAAAAGTAAGATCTCCACCATTGGAACCAATAGTTCCCCATTGATTTTGATTTGATACTTTTATTAAAACTCCACTTCCATAGTTTAATGTAGTGTTGGTAATAGTAACAATTCCTTTTGTATTAGTTACATAGAACATTGGAGCTGTTGTATAATAATCAGAAGTGGACAATATAGTTAAATTACTATTTGTTGAATTAAATACTGCAGTTCCTACTTCAGCATCTCCACTCATACTTTGATATATGAATACACCAGCTAAATCTATATAATCACCATTTTCTTGTCTGTTACCTTCCCCACTACAATAAAGTGTTGAATTTATTAAAGTTATACTATTTTTACCTTCAATACAAGCAATTTGAGCACCATAAGCAGTTCCAGTACAGTTTATTGCAGTTATTGCACCAGTAGAATAGACACATGGACTTCCTTGTCCAGTTCCATTATCTACCCCAGTATTTAATACTGAATTTGATACTATAACTGTACCTTCTCCACGATCAGTTGCTAATGCTGCACAACTACCGCCACGTGTATTAATCGTGACATTATCTGCAATGATTGTTCCACCATAGGTTGCATCTAATCCACGTGATTTATCTTGATAAGTGTCTATTGTTGTATCATTTACATATATAATTGCTCCACTATGACTACTATCAGTATTAGTTGCAAATATTGCATTTGCTCCACTTGCATTGGTTACTATTGTAGAGTTAATTATATAAGCTGTACTGCCGTATGTTGTTAATATAGCTGCATTTGTTCCAAGGAATTCTGAATTTCCAGAATTTGTTGTATCACCAGTTTTTGTTATTTTGGAATTTGATAATGTTAATGTTCCTCCATTTTGAACCAATACTGTGTTAGTTTCAGAGTTAGTTACTGCATAATTACTGTTATTTTTACTTGTTGTTGTGCCATTAACAAACAATTGTCCATCAACATTTGTTGAATAAGTAACATCATTTGATTGTGAATTACTTATATTGTTATTTTTAGGCATATTGTTCATATCCCCTAGCATATTACTGTTAATAGGAGCCATAGAATTATTCATATCTTCAGGCTGGTTACTGTTGATAGGATTGATCAAGTTATCTTTATTAACTGGTTTACATTCGTTCATTGGACTTTTGTATTTATTGTTAGTGATAGTTTGTTTTGGATTTACTTTATCTTTTGGCATGTTTGTTCTTTGATTGTTATTGAATGTTGGATTCATGTTAGTTATTGCTTGTGGAATAGGGTTGTTAAAATTATTTTGTGGCTGCTGAGGCATTGAATTATTTTGTGGCTG
>SUTR01000048.1:0-16006 GCA_015062825.1 Methanosphaera stadtmanae | reverse complement strand
ATTGAATTATTATTCACATCAAATACCCTACTGTTTCTATTGTTTAACTGTTGACCCATATCTTTTGGTTCAAATTTATCAGCATTCTGTGAGAAGTCAAACACATTCACCCCAAATCCAGGAGTCATATTTAACATAGAAGCTGGTATAGTATTATTAAAGTTTTGTTGTGGCTGTTGTGGTATTGTAGTGTTATTCTGATTTTTTTCATTGATGTTCATTGGTTGATTTTGATTTTCTGGTATCAGATTCTTTCTTGGTTGTTGTATTTCCGGTAACGTATTATCATTAAAGTTTGGAGTCATGTTTGCCTGACTATTTAATGAATCCTGTTGTGGCATTGCGATCATTGACTGAGTTTTGTTAAATTGTGTTGGATTGTTTTGATTTTGATCTTTTGGTAATGTGTTTTTTTCCATTGAATTAAATTTAGATTGTTGATTTTGGAATTTGTTATTATTTTGATTGTCTATCTGTTTATTTCTTTGAATATTGTTGTTTTTTGAGTTAAATGTCTTAATTTCTGTATTTTGATTTATGACAAGTCCATTATCTGTGCTATGTACGTTGAATTCCTGAGAGTGAATATCACTGAGGTTTCCAGTTGGTACATCGGCTGCACTTATAACAGTCATACATGAAATTAAAGCAAAACATGTTAACATAATTATTATGAATTTTGATTTGATATTCATGTTAATCCTCCGTACTAATAATTTAATAGAAACATCTCTTTTTAAAGGTTGATATTTCCATAGTGCTTTTGATTATGATTATTTTTTTTACCATAACCTTTGCACCTAATTATAGATTATACTGGAGTATATAAATAAATATTCAAAGATTTATCACATTTTATGCATAAATTAGGGGTAAATTATGCATAAATTTAGTATAATTTATAGAATTTTTTTAGTACAATTATACAATGTCAAAAAATAAAATTATGTTAAATTATCATGGACATACATCATAATTTTTAATAGAATTTTTATAAATTTTTATATTACAAAACAAGTAATTTAAAAGAGTTTTTAATAATATATCTGAAAAAAAAAGTTTTAAAGAAAAAATAAAATTTTTATTTTAGGAATTTGTTTGATATATAATGGCTCTTGATTTTCTATATTCTTGGCTGAATTTGTCCGATTTGCCTATTATTATTAGGATTATTAGAAAAACTTGAAGGTTTTAAATCCCCATTATAAGTTTTGATATTATTTTCCTTATGATAAGCATCTTTATTATTGTTTTGATTATTATTTGGTGAATTTAAATTTTGTACTGTATTAGTTCTTGAGTAGACATTTTGAGTAGATATATCACCATTAGAGCTTTGTGTATTTTCTGATAGTGTTTTTATGTTGAATTTTGTATTAATACTATTATTTACAGCACTAGATGGTACCAATTCAGTATCCTTTTGAGTTATATTAATTGTTCCATTAGTATTATTTTCGAGAGCATCAGTCATATTCATAGGATATGGATTTGTAATATCATCATAAATTACGTAAACTAGCAATGAGGAGATGAGAATTATTCCAATTGCAAAAAATATATCATCTAGTTTCATGTTTTACCATCCTACCATTAGTTTTTTTTAAGATCTTAATATTTTTATAAATCAAATACTTCTACATTTAAAATAATAAGTTATATAGAAAAATAAGTTATTATCTTATTTCAATCTGCTACTGTTATTCTATATAAGGTACTCATCGCAATAGTATCTATTAATGTAATAACAAGTATATAATCACTATATATAAATAAAGGCGAATACTCAATGTAAAATGTAGATATTGTTCCTGCTAACATTATAACTGTTTTAATTATCATTATTACAGTAAATATAATTAATCCTTGTGTGAAACCTACCTTTATCTTCTTATAATTTTGCACATAAATCTTTAGTAATGCTAACAGTATCATTAAAAGAACCAATGATACCACTATAGTAGCATATTTGTAAAATATTACTTTCATCATAATTATCACTTATTTTTCTAATTGTTCCCATATATTTCTAAAATCATCATATTGTTCTTCCATTTTATCTGATAGGAAATAGATCTTACCATAATTAGGACCTGATGATTCAATAACTCCTAATTCTTCAAGAACTTCGAGGTGGTGGGCAATAGTTTTATAATTTAAATTTAAAGTATTTTTAAGTTGATTTGTATTAGATGGACGTTTTTTAAGAGCGATTATAATCTTGGCACGATTGTAACCACCTTTTGTTCCTAATATAACCCATCGAAGTATTTTCTTCATAAATATCAACAATCTAAATTTATAATTAAATATTTCTTTTAATCTTGTTATAAAGATTTAGCAAATTATTACAAAAAATACTTTAAAACTATAAAAATGTTGATTTATTGATACATGATGAAATCTAAACAAAATTATTTAATCAATAGTAAATATAATATTTTATTAAATAATTCAGATAGAACTATTTAATAATGTGGTAATATGAAGGATTGGTTTGAAAATTTTTCTAAACAATATTTTAAGGAAAAATATGATAAGTATTACATGTATGATCACAATAAAGAGTTACATGCTTATAAAGATATAAAGAATGTAAAGGTTAAGGATAATGTTTTAAGTGGATATATTCATCATGAAAATGAAAATAATTACATTAATATTAAATTTAAATTATTTGATGAAAATCAGAAGAATGAAATAAATGGAATTATCGATAAGAATTTAATCAATAAATTTAAAATCATCAATAAGACTTTACCCGAGGATTTATGGAACATAGGAGCTAATATTTTACCCAAATCTTTAGATGATCTTGATATCGAATGTTCATTAGAAGAAGAAGATAATTTAATTGATGTACTATCCATTTTAAAGCAATTCAATAAGAAATTAATGAATGATAACTTTTTGATATTTAAGATTAAAGGATTGGATTTGCAAAGAGATATCACTTATCCTGTTAAAACATTAAGGGATATCATGGAGTTTAAGTATAAGATAAGAAGTGATGATGCAACACTAATCAATCTACATGATGCAAATATTACCATCCTAAAAGATGTTGACCAATCCAGCAGCAGTTTAGATTTTATCTATAACGACTTATTTGAATTATTAAATGATGAAATAGACATTATTACAAATGATAACAAATTTAACATATCCCCTATTGATTTTGATAATAATATTGAGTCAGGAAATGTAAAAAATAGGTGTCTTTTGGAAGAGGAAGAGATTAAGTTCAATATAGATATAGATGAGGATTATAATATCACAAATATTAATCCATTTAATAGTTCAGAAGAACTTTTTAGTTTTTTAAACGAAATTGCATCCACCACTATTGAATATGATAACAAGAACATATCATTTTTAAAGGATGTTTTGAATTTAACCTATACCTTGGTTAAAAACTATTCTATTATGCCAGAATTTTTTAAAACAGAAAAATCTTACATTATTCGTTGGATTCCCTCCTTTTATAGCAGCAACGTTATAAATCATTGTAGTAATTATTTTGTCAAATGTCCAGAAAATCTCATTACATTAAATGGACAATCCATTTCAAATGAAAATCAGATTATAATACTTATTAGCATACTTATGAATGCATTAATCAAATATACTATTAGAAAAAATCAAATAACAGGATTCAAAAAAGTAAGTAATGTTGTTTTTAAATTATTTACCGGAGAAAGAATTAAAAAAGAACAGGAACAATATTCTCTTACTGCCAAAAATATTTCAAAACAACTATCAGTATTTTCATTGAATGAATTGAAATATGATTATATACTGCTTATTGATGAAAATTTAGATATTGATATTAAAATAAAGGAAAATGATATATGTAAGACCATCAAAGAAGCAAATGATGATGAATTAAAAAATATTAGAAAAATATATGATATTTTTACTTATTATAAAATCAAGAATACAATTTATGAAAAAATTAGATTAAATTATAACGACTTTATAATTTTCAATAATAGTATAAAAGAATTATTACCCCTTATTAATGTAAAATTAGTCAATCCTTTCAAAATCATCAATAGTAAAATGGATTTAGTTTTGGATATAAATGTAGACAAAAATGATTATAAACTAAAGAAAATAAGTGATTTTTACATTTGGAAAATCCGACTTGAAGACTGTGAAATTACGCTTAATGAATTTGATAAAATAACGGATGACATGAATGAACTTGTAAAGATAAATGATAAAATATATCTTGTAGATGGAAAATCATTTCGTCATCTGAAAAGGTATACATGGCTACTTCAACAAAAGGATAAAAGTAATGAAATCCTGCAATATGCCATCCAAGAAAAATATATGGATTTAGAATTTATATTGAGTGACAACTTTAGAAAATTAATTAAAACATCAAATATCTATGAGGAACCCAAAACATTAAATGGAAAATTACGTCCATATCAGAAAATAGGTTATTCATGGTTAATACAAAATATTAAAAGTGGTTTTGGAAGTATTTTAGCAGATGATATGGGATTGGGTAAAACATTACAGGTTTTAGCTGCAATATTATATTTTAAGGAAAAAAATCAATTAGATGCAAAGCCATCAGTAATTATTGTCCCACCAACATTAATTTCCAACTGGCAACAGGAAATAGAGAAATTTACTCCAGAATTATCATATTACATTTATCATGGAACCAACAGACATTTTCCTAGTGAATATTATGATATTATATTAACATCATATGCTATAATAAGATCAGATTTAGAAATGTTTATAAATGAACCATGGTTTATTTGCATAATAGATGAAGCTCAAAATATAAAAAATCCAAATACACAACAGACTATAGCAATTAAAGAAGTATATGCTTTGAATAAAATTGCATTAACAGGTACTCCTATAGAAAATAGATTGACAGATTATTGGTCCATATTTGATTTTGTAAATGAAGGATACCTATCTACTTTGGAGGATTTCAAAACAAAATATGTTACTCCTATTGAAAAGATAGGAGATGAAGAAACATTGAATAATCTTAAAAATATTGCCAAGCCCTTTGTTCTAAGAAGACTGAAAAGTGATGATGAAATTAAAAAGGAACTTCCAGAGAAATTTGTAAATGATATCTATTGTAGCTTAACAAAAAAACAGGTAAACCTATACAATAACCTGTTAAATGGAGATTTTGAAAAGATAATTGAAAAAAGAGGTATTGAAAGAAAGGGCAGTATCTTGAAATTAATAACATCCCTAAAACAAACATGCAATCATCCAGGACAATATTTAAATGCTAAAAAAATGAAAATAAATGAATCAGGTAAAATGGAGTTATTAACTAATCTTTTAGAAAATATCCTTGATATGGATGAAAAAGTTCTGATATTTACACAATATGTTCAAATGGGTACGATAATACAAGAGTTGATTTCTAAAAAGTTTAAAACAGATGTGTTGTTTTTAAATGGTAGGCAATCAAGAAAGGAAAAAAATAGAGTTATAGATACATTCCAGGAAAATCCTGATTATAAAATATTAGTTGCAACACTTAAGACTGGTGGTACAGGATTGAATTTGACGGCAGCACAAAATGTTATTCATTATGATTTATGGTGGAATCCTGCAGTTGAAAATCAAGCTACTGACCGTGTTCATCGTATTGGCCAAAAAAATGATGTTATGGTATATCGTTTTATTACAAAAGGAACACTTGAAGAAAGCATTGATAAAATGATTAAAAACAAGACTGATTTAGCAGAGAAAAGTATTAGTACTGACAGAACATTTATTACAGAACTTTCAAATGAAGAATTAAAGAAAGTGTTACAATTAAGATTATGAAACATGAAATAATGTAACTGTTAATATTTTCATGAAAAAAAAAGAAAAGGAGGTTTTTGAGAAAAATATAATATTAAATGGTTATTTTTTTGCTTTGATAACGGTTTTTCCACCCATATATGGAATGAGAGCTTCAGGTACTAAGACATCCCCATTTTCTTGTTGATAGTTTTCCACTATACAACAGATTGTTCTTTCTGTAGCTATTGCAGTACTATTTAGAGTATGTAATGTTTGTGAATCTCCAGCTCCTGCTCGACCTACTCTTGTTTTGGTTTTTCTTGCCTGATAATCCTTACAGTTGGTACATGATACTAATTCACGATATGCTTTAGAACCAGGGAACCATGCTTCCAAGTCATATTTGATAGCTGCATTATCATTTAATGCGGAGGATACAATTGCAACTATTTGATATGATAATCCTAGTTTTTGATAGATGGATTCTGTTATTTTCATTAAGCGTTCATGTTCGTTTGATGATTCTTCAGGTGTTGAATATACAAACTGTTCAATTTTCTCAAATTGATGTACACGGAATATTCCAAGTGTATCTTTTCCATGAGATCCAGCTTCTTTTCTAAAACATGTTGATAATGCACAGTATCTTTTTGGAAGATCTTCAGAGTCAATTATTTCATCACGATGCAAAGCAGCAAGTGTCTGTTCTGCCGTTGCAATAAGATATAGGTCTTCACCTTCAACTTTGTATAATGTTTCTTCAAATTCTCCAAGTTCAGATGTTTCTGCTGCTACTTCACTTTTTACAAAGAATGGTGTTTGTAATGGAGTGTATCCTTGATTCTTTAATTCATTTAATGCAAATTGTATTAATGCTAAATTTAAGAATAATATATCCTCTTTAAGATAATAGAAACGTGACCCAGATACTTCTCCTGCTGTTTGAGTATCTGCTCCATCAATTATTTCCATAATATCAACATGATTTAATGCATCAAAGTCAAATTCCTTTTTAGTTCCATAGGTTCTGATTATTTGATTGTCATCTTCTGTATCAGAGATTGGTACTTTTTCATCTATGATGTTTCCAACTTTATATCTGTATTCATCACGCATCTTTTCATATTCGGAAATTTTAGGCTCCAATTCTTTGATTTCATTTGCTACCTGTTTAGATTTTTCCACAACTTCCTGAATATTACCATCTTTTTTTGCTTGTTTAAATGATTTGGATAGTTTATTCTTCTGTGAACGTAAATCATTTAATCTTTGAAGACCTTCTCTCCAAAACGTATCATATTCTATTACTTTTTCAACATTTACCGTATCTCTAAATCTTTTCTTTTCAGATTCCAGTATTAAATCCGGATTATCCCTGAATAATTTTATATCTAACAATTGTAAGTACCCCTATTAATTTTTCCATTTGAATTATATTTCGTCCTCATTCACATCTTCTAATTCACTATCTGCATAAACGTCTGTTCCTGCTAATTTATCAAATAATCTTGAAGGATAGTTTAATATTTTTCCTATAATTACATCAAATACTAATGGTATCCAGAATATTTTTGTTAAGTTTCTGATAAATGCATTTTTATATGTAATATATCCTTCCTCATCTGATACATATAAGTGGAATATTTTTTTTCCAACAGTTTTGTTTGTATTTGCTTCATATAAAGTGAAATATGCCATTGTAACTATTATTGATATTAGATATGGATAAAAAGCAGATATTGTTTGATTTGCAATTAAGGATAATGGAATGAATAATAGATTATTTATTAATGCAGTAATTAAAAATACCACAACCGCATCCACTATACATGCAGATAATCTTTTCATAAAATGTTCCATTTATCTCACACCTTTTTAACATACTCTAGGCACTGGATCTGCAATTGGAGGTTCTATCAATCGTTCTCCACCAATAACAGTTTCCATAATTACCTGTGAACCTTCAACTACTTCTCCTATAATCTGTGCATCTTTTCCATATTTTGTTTTTTGTATTGCTTGCAATACATCTTCTGCTGTGTCAGCCTTTACGCCCATAACTACTTTTCCTTCATTTGCCACTTCAAATGGATCAATACCAAGCATGTCTGATACTGCTTCTACTTCAGGTTTTACTGGTATTCTTTCTTCATCAAGTAACATTCCAACTGATGCTTTGTTTGCCATTTCATTAAGGGCATTTGCTATTCCACCACGGGTTGGATCTTTCATAGCAGTTATGGTACCATTATCTTTAGCAGCTTCTACTACAGACCATATCGGTGCTACATCCGATTTAAGTTCTGTTTCATATCCGAAACCTTCACGTTTTGACATGATTGCCATTCCATGATCCCCTACACTTCCAGATATGATTATTTTATCTCCTACTTCAAGTCCTGAGTCAGGAACTATCTCATCTTTTCTTCCGATTCCTATTCCTGCAGTTGTTATAATCATACTGTCAAGCTTATCACTGTCAATAACCTTTGTATCCCCAGTGATTATTGCAGCACCTACTTCTTCACAGGCTTTATTCATGGATTTCATTATTGTGTCAAGATCAGACCTCTCAAATCCTTCACTTATAACCATTGCATTGCTTAATGATACAGGTTTTACTCCCATTACAGAGATATCATTAAGTGTTCCTGCAGCTGATATACGACCAATATCCCCACCAGGGAAGAATAATGGTTGTATAGTATGACTGTCTATTGTTGTTACTATTACATGTTCATCATCTATTGGTATTGTTGCACTATCATCTAATGCTTCTAAGCCTATTCCACCATTTACACTAGTTTTGGATATGTTACCTAATACTATATCAGATATCATATCCTGCATTACTTCACCACCAGCTCCATGAACCATATTAATTTTATCATCACTATATGCCATTGTTTATCCTTCTATTATTTTATAAAATTATACTATTATTAGTTATGTTTATTCTATTATTTTATTATATTCATTCTATGAATGAACATATCTGAAAAAAAAATCAATTAAAAAAAAAGTGAACATTAATATATTTAAGGAGATATTGCAAAACAAAATCATCATATTAATTAAAATAAGAATTATTACAGTACCATTTAAGAAATATTTGTTATAGGATAAAAGAAACAATATAACAATCAAGTAAATCCATGACTATAAAATTTTTTTGTTAAACGTTGTAGTTGACAATACATAATTATATATAGAGATGAAAAGCATATATTATATTATTATTGTAAAAAATAGTATATTATTTTAATACTTATTTTAAGATAAATCTAATTAAGTCATTGGATAAAATTGAAAAAACAACACAAAAAGAGTATTGAGATTATCATAAGAATATACTATTCATTTAATTTACAAATTAAAGATTAATAGGTACATTTTTAATATAAGAAAATATGAGGTGAATAATTATGGCAATTTGGCAAGGTAGTTCATTAAGAAAACCAACTGGTGCTAGATCCAGAAGAAACAAAAATAAAAGAAATGCTGAATTCGGAAGAACAGCAGCTGAAACAAGAATTGGAGAAGAAGTTAAAAAAGAAATAGTAGTTAGAGGAAACGGTTCCAAAATAAGAGCTACTGTTGCAAATAGAATCAACGTTGTTGACCCTAAAGATAACTCCAGCAAAAACGTTGAAATTAAAACAGTTCTAGAAAATAGTGCTAACAGCCACTTTGTAAGAAGAAACATTGTTACAAAAGGTGCTATTGTAGAAACTGAAATTGGTCAAGTAAGAATTACTTCAAGACCTGGTCAAAACGGAATAGTTAACGGCGTATTAATCGAATGAGTATTCCAGCAAAAATCGAAGAACAGGTAACGGAGCTATTAAGCTCCATCAACCAAAACCTTCCAGAAGATATGGAGTTAGAACTAGAAGGTTATTATGATAGAGGATTCTTCGTAACTAAAAAGAGATATGCTCTTATTGAAGATGGTACTATCGTCGTTAAAGGTTTGGAACTTGTTAGACGAGATTGGGCCCCAGTTGCTAAGAACACACAACATGATGTTCTTGAGGCAATACTAAAGGATGCATCCCCTAAAAAGGCTAAGAAAATAGTGAAAAACATTATTGAAAAGCTTAATAGTGGTAATGTTAATGTATCCGATTTGGTAATTAATACCAAACTTACAAAAAAACCAGAAAATTACAAGCAAATGGCACCACATGTCATTGCAGCCGAAAAGCTTAGAATGCATGGTCATAAGGTTACCAGTGGTACTATAATAAGCTATGTGATAACTAAGGGCAACACACCCATTAGTAAACGAGCAGAACCAATAGAGTTAATGGATGATAAGGAATATGATCCTGAATACTATATCCAAAACCAGGTATTACCTGCAACTCTAAGAATACTGGAAGCTATAGGTTATTCCGAAGAACAAATAATGAATAATGAAAGACAAACAAGTCTTGATAGCTTTTTTTAAAACATAACCCTAAATTTTACTATTTTTAATTTAAAATTATAAATAAACACCAAGATAAAATATTAGAAGATTATAATCAAAAATAATATTTTTTTTAGCAAAAAACACATTACTAAATTAAAGAAAAAGTAACTTCTAGAAGAAATGATTAAATTAATAGTTTCCTCTACGTAAAATCATTACGATAAGTATGATACCAAGTATTGCACTAAATACAAATCCTGCTAATCCAAGTACTGGATATCCCATTATATTTACATCTGTTTCAATCAACATTACCATTGCTGATGCAATAAGCATTGCTGCAGTGATTATTGTCATAACCAGAACATTGACTATTTTAGAAATTAATTTATCAAGCAACTCAAAATCCATTACATCCAGAGCTACTCTTACTTTTCCATCTTCAACTATGTCAAATAAGTTACTAAGTGACATTGGTAATCTTTTTGCAGTATTCTGTAAGTCAATATAAGTCTCAGTACCCTTTGCTAATAATCGTTCCGGTTTTACCAGATCAATCATCATTTCTATTGCATATGGCTTTACAATTTCGGTTGTGTTAAAGTCAGGATATAATTTTTTTCCTATATCATCTATCATACTTATTGCACGGATAACCATCATCACATCCCTTGGTATGACAATACCATACTTGTTTAGAAGATCATCTTCAATTATATCCCTTATTACAGCAGTTATATCATCAAATTGTATACCATAATTTTTATCAAGAATATTCATTATTTCATATTCTATTTCATCCAGATGTGTACGGTCTTCTATTATCTGCATATAATACAATTGTTTTGTTATAAGTCTTGCATTACCCTCTGCAACATATACAAATAACCGAGATATATTTTCACGCAGCTTGTCATCAAGGTGTCCTACCATACCAAAGTCTACAAATGCAATTTTATCATTCTCAAGTACAAATATGTTTCCAGGGTGTGGATCTGCATGGAAAAATCCATAAAGCAATATCTGTTTGATAAATGAATCAGCACCCTGCATTGCTATTTGTTTCTTATCATAATCATCATCAGATGCTTCAAGGACATTATTAAGACTAACACCCTCCACATATTCCATAGTCAATACTTTTTTTGTAGTATGTTCAAGATACACCTCTGGAATATAAACTTCATCCTCTTTGAGAAGATGTCCTAAATGTTTTGCATTCATTGCCTCGAATTTATAGTCCAGTTCCTTTTTCATATCCTCTTCAAAGACATCAATCATTCCTGGAAGATTATATGATTGCAATGCAGATATATTATCATTTAATCTTTTTGCCAATATGTGCATTAGCCGTATGTCACTTTCTACTGTTTCTTCCACATTTTCATGTTGTATTTTCACTGCAACAAATTTATTATCTAAAAATGCCGTATGCACTTGCCCTATGCTTGCTGATGCTATAGGTTTTTCACTGAATTCATCAAACACATCATCCAATGGCTGTTGAAATTCCTCTTCAAATATTTGTTTTACTGTTTCAAAATCATCTATTGGTGCAGATTCCTGTAATTTAGACAATTCTTCAGCAAGTTCAAATCCTATTACGTTAGGATATGTACTGAGAGTTTGTCCTAGCTTAATAAATGTTGTACCTAATTCTTGCAGTACCATTCTAATACGTACATTTGTATCATCGTTAATATCATCATATATGTTATCATTAAATGATAAAAATTTAACCTTAATATTAAGTTTAGTTGCAACAGTATTGAATCCGTACTTTATCAATACCCTTGCTATTTCATTCATACGAGTGAAATTTCTTTTTCCATTTGATATGTTCATGGTATCAGCAATCATTAGTTGTTATTTTTATTAAAAAAAAAATTGATGGAGAAGTGTTTACGCTAAACTTTGGAATAGGAATGTTCCAACTACTATTGCAATTATTATTATTAATACAATAATTAGAAGTGAAATTATTTTACTTGTAAAACTATTTACATTTTCTTCTAAATCATATTCAACTTCTTCTAATTCATCCCTATTTGCAATGTTTAATTTAGATTCTAATTCTTCATCATATTCTAATGAACTTTCAGTATATTTTGGTGTACTGGAAGCAGGAGTTGTTACTTTTTGTTGAGGTACATCTTCTAAGTCAGATGATGATTTTTTGAATTTATTGTTTAAAGTTCCAACTGCTGCTGCAGCCCCTGCTGCAGCCCCGGCAGTTATAGTTGCTTTTTCTGCATCTGCTTTTGTTAATTTTGCTTTAACATCACTTTCAACATCTTCAATTATAGGTCCTGTAGTTTTCTCTTCGTCAGCTAATGGTTTAACTATAGGTACAACTGGTTCTACAGTATCTTGTGCTATTTTATCAGCTTTGTCTTCTGTTACATCTGTTGCAATATCTTCTATGTTAACTGTTTGAACACCAGTTACTACATCATCTGCTTGAGCTGTTGCTTCAGGAACATCCACTATTATATCTTCAGATACTGTTTCTGCTTCTTGAGATGCTGTTGGAATGTCTTCTGTTACAACATCATCCACTACCAATTCATCAACATTATCAGTAACTATTTCTTCTGCAGGTGTTTCTACCTCATCAACTACAACATCATCAACTACAACATCGTCAACAATTACATCATCAAAGACCACATCATCAACTACAACATCATCATCAACTATATCATCACTGACTAAATCTACTGTTGTATCTTTATCAGATGCATCTACGGTACTATCTACAATATTTGCTACTTCTTCAAATTCTTTATCTGATTTATCACTAGGTAGAATTAATTCTTCACCAGGTGCCTCTTCCCATATGACATCTTCATCAACCAGTTGTTCATTTAAATCCAAAAATTCATCTTCAAGTACTACTGTTTCACTTACTACTTCTTCAGATACGTCTTCTTTTTCAGGTATTATTACATCTTCTGAGATATTTTTTGTTTCATGATTTTGATCTACTGGAGTCCCACAGTTGAAACAAAAATTATCATCATCTTGTAATTCTGTCCCACATTTTTTACAAAACATTTATTACTACTCCATTTAGTTGTTATAAGCTAAATAATATATGAATTAAATAAATAATAATTTTTTAAATCTTAATTATTTTATTAAATTAGATTCTTTTCTTAGTATGTTAATATCTATTTTTTATATTATATAAATTGTAAGATTAAATTAGAATTTTATATAAAATAATATTAAAGGAATATTTAGAAGAAACCTTAAAAAAAAAGAAGAAAAATGTTTAAAAATAGGTTAATAGTTGGATGGTATTATCCTATTATTCTTAAATTATCCACATATAGTTTTGGAGTTATACATGAACCTAATTGTTTGGTTTTTTTAGTTGCAGCTTTTGCATTTTTCATAATCTCAAAGATATTTCCTGATATCATAGCATTTTTTATGGGTGTTGCTCTTTGACCGTTTTTTATCTCAAATGCATTTACTGCTTCTACTGAGAAGTCACCAGTAATGGGATTTGCAGTATGGGCTCCCATAATGTTTGTTACAAGAACTCCATTTGTAATATCTTCTAATGGTAATATTTCCTTAAATTCCAATTTAAGATTTGAAAATCCTACTGAAGGTACATTGTTATATGACCTGCTTGCATTAGCTGTTGTTGTTACCTCTTCTTCATCTTTATTTGCACGGTACGCATCATATACAAAGTTTTTAAGTATTCCATCTTCTATAAGTATTGTTTTTTGTGATGGTGTTCCTTCATCATCTGATATTGATGAGGCTAATGCCCCAGGGATTGTTCCATCATCAGTTAATGTGAATTCTTCTGTTGTGACTAAGGTATTCTTTTTTCCATTAAAATATGATCGGCCCCTTTGTGTATTTTCACTACTTAATGCAGAGAAAAATACACCCAATAAAGATCTTGTTGCTCTATAATCCAGTATAACTGGCGTATCTCTTGTTTGTGTTTTTTGTCCGCCTCTTGAACTAAGTGCTAATTCTGTTGCTTCTTCCACTATTTCTTCTGCATTTATATCATTATAATGACTTACATCAAATGAGTATGCTCCTGATACTACATCACCATCCTCGACATTCACTTCTATTGATGCGAATGAGCTTGTTACTGATTCTGTTACTGATACCCCATTTGTATTTTTTATAATGGTTTTATCATGAGCAATACCTACTCCTCCACCTGTTGGCATACATTCAGTTTGATTTGTAAGGTCAATTAGATAATTGGAGTATTCAATGGCATCAGTTAAATCATAGTCTTCCAATTGTTTATCATATAATCCATATACTGTTGGATATTTATCATATTCATCCACCATTGTTAGATTTTCATCAGTATTGTTTAGTTTTGAATTTAATATTGCCTGTTTTGCAGTTTCTTTTATTTTATTTATGTTTGTTGTATGTGCAAATCCTTGTTTTTGATTATTTATCACCCTTATGCCTACTCCCTTAAAGCTTTCATCTTTTGCATTGTTTATTTGTGCATTAAGTATTTCAACATCTGTGGAATCTGCCTGTTCAAAGTAGATTTCTGCATGGTCGACTTGTTTTGATAAATCCTTTAGTAAATTATCCAGCAACTGTTCCATCATATCCTCTCTATCATATATTTTATTTTTTCATTTTAGAATATCTGTATGCGATATTACAGGTTCCTTCTTTACTTACCATACATGCACCAATTGGATGTAAAGGATTGCAGGTTCCTCTAAATAGTTTACAATCTTCTGGTCTAGCCATACCTCTTAGTATTGGTCCACAGATACATCCTTTTGGAACATTTTCTGAATCAGGCAAGTCCATATCATATTTTTCTCTTGCATTGAAGTCATCAAATTCTTTTTTAAGTTCATATACAGAATTTGGTATTTCCGGGAATCCTCTCCATTCCTTACTGGTTACTCTGAATACTTGTTCCATTGCCTCTTGTGCTATTACATTTCCTTCATCACGTACTGCTCGTTTGTATTCATTTTGTATTCTTGGATTTCCTTCTTTTTTCTGTTTTAATATAAGATATATTGCATATAATATGTCTAATGGGTTAAATCCAGCTACTGCTTGTGGTATTCCATATTCTGTTGAGAAATATTCAAATGGTTTTGTTCCAATAATAGTACATACATGTCCTGGTTCTACTAGTGCATCCAGTTTAACTTCATCATGTATGAGAAAATCTATTGCTGGAGGTATTAATCTATGACCTGATAGTACTGAGAAGTTTTCTGGAGGTGTGTTTAGTATTTCTGATGCTGTTGTTGGTGCTGTTGTTTCAAAACCAGCAGACATGAATACTACATCATTGTCGATTTCTCTTGCAATATCAACTGCATTTGCTATACCATACACTATTCTTACATCTGCACCATCTGCCTTTGCATCGGCCAATGATTTTTCAGTACCTGGTACTCTTAGCATGTCACCAAATATTGTTACGGTTACTCCCTGTTCTGCCAATGCTACACATTCATCTATTTCCTGTGCTGGAACTACACATACAGGACATCCTGGTCCTGCTACTATTTGTACTTCTGGAGGTAACATTGAACGAATACCATTATACATGATTGTATGTTCGTGAGAGCCACATACGTGCATAATTTTTATTGGTTGTTTTATTTCGTTGATTTTTTTAATTATATCCTTTGTTAAATCTTTCATTTGAAAAACACCTCATTATACTCCTATTATTCTATGAAAAATTATTAATATTTTATTTTTACTTAATTTGATTTTTCTATATGAATTATATTATCATTATTAAAATATTTATATATA